>NZ_JAVREN010000017.1:0-109305 GCF_031845405.1 Streptomyces boetiae | reverse complement strand
GCTGACGCCCCCGCCCGGCGCCCGGCCGCGGGGCGGGGGCGTCAGCCGGTGACGCCCTGGGCGCTCAGCAGCTCCATGATGTCCACGACCTCGCCGGCGGGCGGGGCCTCGGCGCTCACCTCGGTGCCGAAGTCGCTGTACCGGGCCTCGTACGAGACGGGGCCCTGGTGGGTGTCGTACGCCTGGTGGATCTGCACGGGGAAGTCGTTGCCGTCCACCCAGACGTCGATGTCGTACGCCTCGATGCCCTGCTGGCGCATCATGTCGGCCAGCTCCTGCCGTTCCCCCTCGCTGAGCAGGTCGGCTGCGCCGTTGTTCTCCAGGGCGTCGTCCACCGCGATGGTGCCGCGGTAGTGGCTGGTCCGGGTGCCGTCCTCCAGGCGCTCCTCGCCGACCAGCTCGATCTCCGGGGACTGGAGCAGGATCGCGAGCTGCTGGGCGGGGTCCTGGTTGGCCTCGTCCAGGCCCATGGACATCGCGTCGCCCAGCGCGGGGTTGCCCGTCTCCTCGGCCAGCTCGGTGAGGTTCATCCCCAGCCAGCCGCGGCCCTGGTACTGCGCGGCGAACTCCTCGCCCATCTGCATGTACATCACGTCGTCGGCCCAGACGACGGTGGTCTCCTCCGGCATGGAGGGGTCGGCGGCCATGGCGTCGCCGCTCATCGTCAGCTCCATGGCCAGCTCCGGGTCCCAGGACATGGCCCCGGCCATCTCCACGGTGCCGCCCGCGGCGGGCGGCATCGTCATCACCGCGTCGACCCGGGCCGAGGTGGTATCCGCCGTGGACTCCGCGGCGGCCTGCACCGCCTCGAAGGCCGACCCGCCGCCCGCGGGCCGTCCGTCGTCGCCGGAGCCGCTACAGGCGGCGGTGCCGGCGACCAGTGCGGCGGCCGTCAGCGTCAGTGCGGCCGTGCGTGCGCAACGCATGGTGCTCCCGTCTCTGCTTCGCTTCCGCGGTCAACGCGCGTACCAGCGATCGTTTTTCACCTTTCTGTCACAGTAGACAGGCCGAAAGGCAGAAAAAATGCCCGCCCCCGCTCTGTGACAGAACGGGGACGGGCGCGTCGCGCGGCCGTCAGGCGGCCGTCTCCTCCGCGAGGAGATCGCGGGTGCGGTTGGTGTCCACGGGGACGCCGGGGCCCATGGTGGTGGTGATCGTCGCCTTCTTCAGGTAACGGCCCTTCGCCGCCGAGGGCTTGAGGCGCAGGATCTCCTCCAGCGCCGCGGCGTAGTTCTCCACGAGCTGCCGCTCCTCGAAGGAGACCTTGCCGATGACGAAGTGGAGGTTCGCGTGCTTGTCCACGCGGAACTCGATCTTGCCGCCCTTGATCTCGGTGACGGCCTTGGCCACGTCGGGGGTGACGGTGCCGGTCTTGGGGTTCGGCATCAGGCCGCGGGGGCCGAGCACGCGGCCCAGCCGGCCGACCTTGCCCATCAGGTCGGGGGTGGCGACGACGGCGTCGAAGTCGAGACGGCCGCCCGCCACCTCCTCGATCAGCTCGTCGGAGCCGACGATGTCGGCGCCCGCGGCCTCGGCGGCTGCCGCGCGCTCACCGGTGGCGAAGACCAGGACCCGGGCGGTCTTGCCGGTGCCGTGCGGGAGGTTGACCGTGCCGCGGACCATCTGGTCGGCCTTGCGCGGGTCGACGCCCAGGCGCATGGCGACCTCGACGGTCGCGTCGAACTTGACGGAGGAGGTGTCCTTGGCGAGCCGGACGGCTTCCAGCGGGGCGTAGACGCGGGTCCGGTCGACCTTGGCGTCCGCGCCGCGGAGGTTCTTGCTGCGCTTCACTGCTGCTCCTGCTTCTCATGTGGTGCGGGGAGTCGTGGTCCGGGCCGCGCGAGGCCCTGCCACGGTGGTCGTCGCCCGGGGGCGGGGTGGCGCTCAGCCCTCGACGGTGACGCCCATGGAACGCGCGGTGCCGGCGATGATCTTCTCGGCGGCGTCCAGGTCGTTGGCGTTGAGGTCGGGGAGCTTGGTGGTGGCGATCTCCCGGACCTGGGCGCGCGTGATCTTGGCGACCTTGGTCTTGTGGGGCTCGCCGGAGCCCTTCTCCACGCCCGCGGCCTTGAGGATCATCTTCGCGGCCGGCGGGGTCTTGGTGATGAAGGTGAAGGAGCGGTCCTCGTAGACCGTGATCTCCACCGGGATGACCCAGCCGCGCTGCGACTCGGTCGCGGCGTTGTAGGCCTTGCAGAACTCCATGATGTTCACGCCGTGCTGGCCGAGCGCCGGCCCGACGGGCGGCGCGGGGTTGGCCGCGCCGGCCTGGATCTGGAGCTTGATCAGCCCAGTGACTTTCTTCCTCGGCGGCATTCCGGGTCCTTGCCTCGCGATGGTTGCTTCGTGGTGCGTCCCCGCCGGGTTTGCCCTCCCGGGCGGAGACATACCGACTAACGGTAACGGCTGGGCCCGTCCGCCCCAAATCGCGCCCGGTCCGGCCGGGGCCGGAGGGCGGCGACGGGCCGGGGGAGGCGCGACGGGCCGGGCGGCGGTGAGGTTGAATGGGCCCGGCGCGAATCTTCGCGCCCGCGAGTACGTACCAGCACGCACCACCGGCTCGCCGGGGCGGTCCCGGCCGGGCCGTTCGTATCCGGCGGCCGGGCGGCCTCGCCCCTCCCGGTCCGCCGCAGGACGTCCTTCGGACCAGGAGGTTGCCGGTGAGCCGGACATGGACACGACGTGCGATACGGGCGGGAGCGGCGTTACTGCTGACCGCCGTCGCGGCCGGGTGCAGCGGGGGCGGGGAGGAGGAGCGCGCCGCCCCCGAGGAGTCCCCGTCCGCGAGCCGGGAGGCCGAGGAGTCGCCCTCCCCCAGCCCGTCGCCTTCGCCTTCGCCGACCCCCGTGGACCCGGTGTCCATCCAGGCCCTCATCGACCGGGAGCACGAGGGCTCGGACCTGCGGCTGGGCGAGGTGCTCGCCCGGACCGACGCCTATACGCGGTACGCGATCACCTACCGGGCCAACGGCCTGACGATCTCCGGGATCATGAACGTTCCCGAGGGCGAGGGGCCGTTCCCCGCGGTGGTCCTGGCCCACGGCTACATCGACCCGGACGAGTACAACACCGGCCAGGGACTGATGCGGGAGCAGGACCTGCTGGCCCGCGAGGGCTACATCGCCCTGCACACCGACTACCGCAACCACGCCGGCTCCGACGAGGACCCGGACAGCGAGGTCCACCTGCGCCTGGGCTACACCGAGGACACCATCGGCGCGGTCCTGGCGCTGCGGTCCTCGGGCCTCCCGGAGGTCGACGGGGACCGGATCGGCCTGCTGGGGCGCTCGATGGGCGGCGGGGTGGTCTACAACACGATGGTGGTGGCCCCCGGCCTGGTGGACGCCGCGGTGGTCTTCGCCCCGGTGAGCGCGCGCCCGGCGGACAACCTCAGGCAGTTCGGGTACAGCAGCCCGCGCCTGCCCGACGGCTCCGCCCCCGACCCGAACACCGCCGCGGTCGAGGCCGAGCACGGCACCCCCGAGGAGAACCCCGAGTTCTGGGAGGGCGCCAACCCCCTCCACCAGGTGGACCGCGTCACCGAGCCGCTGCTGATCCACCACGGCACCGCCGACGACGTCTGCCCGCCGGCCTGGTCGGAGGAGGTGGCCACCGCCTTCGAGGAGGCCGGCAAGGACGTGCGCCGCCTGACGTACGAGGGCGAGGGCCACACCTTCTTCTCCCAGTGGCCGGACTCGATGCAGGCGACGACCGACTTCTTCGCCGAGAACCTGCGCTGACCCCGACCCCCGTCCGCGCGGGCCCCACCACAACGGCCGGCCCGCGCGGACAGGGGTGTCCGCGCGGGCCGGGTGCGCCGCATGAGGGCCGTCCGCGCGGCGGCCCGGAGGGTCAGTTCTTCTGGGATTGATCTCCATCCCAGGGACTGTGGCCGCCACACCTCTCTGACCTGCCACCCCTCCCCCGTCGCCCCCCTTGACCTGCGCGTTGTCGCGGGTGAAGGCGACACGGTCCGCCACGATCCGGAACGCCTCATCACGGCCCTGTATGGGCCGCAGTGTGGGCCGCTCCCGGCGGACTGGGCGATCCCGGGGGAGGTCGCCGTGCTCACGTAAAGCAACGGGCGCCCCCGCCGTCATCCGGCGGGGGCGCCCTCTCCGCGTTCTGGCGCTTCCGGGTTCCTCTCGCCAAAGACTCACCCGGGGGCGCTCCGTACGGAGCACGTGAGGTCCGATTGGCCCCCCAACTGAGCAACACGGTAGCGCAGCCTGCGCACCGCTACGACTACTCCCCCACGCCCGGGGCGTCCCGGTCGTCCCCTATAACCCGTGGCACCGCTGCGGCACGACCGGACATGGAGGGGCACGATGCGCCACGCCGCCGTTCCTTCTGGACGGACCGCACCGGCCGCAGCGGCGACCACCTGGACAGGCAGCGGGCCGCCGAAAAGGCGGCGGGCAACCCCGCGGACTACGCCGCCGACCGCAAACGCATCCTCCGCCACCTCGTGCGCCTGGAAGCGGCGGGCCGTCTCGACGGCGTACGCCTGGCCGCCGACGCGGGCGAGTGGATGCACGCGGTACGCGCCGAACCCATAGGCCGCTCCGACTTCCAGTCCAAGGTGGAAGCCGTCGCCCTGGCCATGGCATCCACCGCGCACCAGCAGGCCACCACCGTCCGCCGCCGCCATGCACTGCTCGCCGAGACCGCCACCGCTCACGCCGGCCGCCCTGTCACCACTCGGGACATCGGCAAGGCCGTCAAGCGGCTCGCGGAGCACGGCCTCCTGGTCGCGCTCGTCGCCGCACGCGCCCCGCGTGAGGGTGAGGCGCACGGCACGGTGCCCCTCTACGCCCTGACGGTGCCCGAGACAGTGGACCCCGTACTGCCCGACCGGGTGCCCGGCGGCCGGGGCCGCCGCGTCCGCCAGCGTCGAGCCCGACGCGCGAACACCGTGCGCCGCGCCCTTGGACTGCCCGTAGACGGTAGTGCGAACCTGGCCCGACCTGCGGAAACGTACGCCCATGACCAGGGCAGGGGCGCTGACCGCCGACCAGGCGCAGGCCACTACGCCACCACCAGCGGGACACCGGGGGACGCTGACCGCCGGGGCCGTGCTGTGGACAGAAGTGGGAACCGAAACCGGGGCTTCTCTAGGAGAGGTGGTAGTTCCCCCCTACCCCCCACAGGCGTTCGGCCGCCGCGTGCGCGGCGCGGGGAGATCAGTACTACCTCGACCGAGCGTTTCCACGCGCGCCTCCTCGCCGCCCGCCTGCGCGCCGACTCGGCCACGCTGCGCAAGATCGCCCCGGGCCGCCTGACCAAGATCATCGCCCCGTTCGCCGCCGCCGGATGGTCGCCGTCCGACGTGATGCACGCCCTCGACCACCGACCGGACGGCACCGCGCACATCCACCCCCACACCGTGCGCTGCCCGCCCGGGTGGGCAGCCTGGCGCCTGGGCCACTGGCGCACCGACGGCGCCGTGGTGACCTCGCGATCGCAGCAATCAGTGCCCGGCTGGCGCTGGCCGGCGTACGACACCGGGGACATCAACCCCATCCCGGCTCGACCGTGGGAGGTCCGCTTCGACGAGCCGTTGGAGCCCGGCCCGCGCTTCGCCGACCCGAAGGCCGAGGCGCGGCGGATCGCCCGCGACGGCTCCCGCCTGTACCAGGCCGAGACCGAGCGGCAGGCCGTCGAGGATGCCGCACGCCGAGCCGCCGTCTCCGCCCGCTTTCCGCAACTCGCTGCCATTGACGCCGCTTTCGCCGCCCGCCGCATCGCCGACGCCGAGCAGCACGACCGCGAGATGCAACGCCTCGAAGCGGAGAGTCCGATCCTGCGCGCCCGAAACGAGCGCCTGCGGCACGATACGGCCCGCCTCGGAGCCCTGGCCCGCGCCCGCGCTGAGAAGGCGAGCAGGAGGTCGTCGTTGAGCACTCCTATGCAGACACGGCGCCGCGGTGCGACATCTGAGCTCCGACTCTGACGCTGCCTTCTGGGAGTTATCACGAACCGGGAGAACTGCTCCGGCACCACACTGCCGTCTGCCCTGTCTCTCCAAACCCACCGGAGAACCCCGGGAGAATCCACCTGAGAGGTACCGGAGAAGGTGTCGGCGGCGGCCTCCGGGAAGGGGGCGGAGAACTTCCTCTCCGGGACCACCGGCAAGCTCTCCGCCTCGGCCGGAGAGCCACAGCCCACCTGCTTGCCAACACCGGGCCCGGCGCTCCCCCGGTAGAGGAGGTATCTCTCCGCGAGCCGGTAGGCGGCGAGAAGCGGCAGGTCACAGCCCTACCTACAAAACTCAGCGCTAGATCTAGCTGTTCTAACTGCTGGGCCGTCGCGGACGCCCTCCGGGCTCGTGCCGACCCACGAGGTGGACCTCGACAGCGCCGGGCCAGCCGTGCAGCGCTCGGCGACGCCGGCCCGGACACACGGCTGTCCCGCCAGCGATCGGCGGCGGGCTCCCTCTGAAGTAGGCCGTGACGTCGTTGCGGCCCTCGCCTGTGACATCGGCGGGGTGTGTCAACGGCTCTGTTCCGTAATCGGTGGTTACGGAACAGAGCCGAAGACCGTACAGACCGCACGATCTGGAGTCAGAGTGTGGCCTGTCCGATCGTGGCGATCAACGAAAGGGTCGAGGCGATGAGGGTGGAGACTCCTGGGGCGCCGCCGCACTTCTCGGAGATGACCGAGAGCGCGGTGCGGATGGCGGATCGGCCGACAGGGTCGGCCGGGTCGTGGCGTTCCACCAGATCAAGCATCCCGAGGCACTGCTGGTAGTCATCAATCCCGTCCCTGTTCTCCTCCATTGTGGGACGGAGGCTCTTGAGTTCGTTGATCAGCCGTGGCAGGGCGTCATCGTCCGCCGGAGGCGTCACCTGAACCTGCTGGGAGCCGTAGTTTCCGACCTGGTTCTGGACTCCGCTGAGGAATCCGCCGGTGCTCTGAATCCCGTAGTTGGTGCTCATGGGCTCCTGCCGCCTGTGCTCTCGGGCCATTACGATGCTCCTCCGGGGGAGTGGTTGCGTTGCTGCGCGTTGGCGTTCCCGACCTGGTTTTGCAAAGAACCGGCGTTGTTTCCCGTGATGACCACGCCGTCCCCGTTGTTGATGTTGTTGGTGATGTACGTCACCTTTTCTCGGTAATCTTTCGTATCGACGTTGTGTTCCTCGAGGAACACCTCCACGGCGTCGAGTATTCGATCCCTCAGCATGTCGACGTACCATCCCGCGTGGTCGTACTGGATCACGTCCTCCCGCCGTTTCGCCGAGTACGCCTCCCGCAGGCTCACAGTTGCCTTTCCGGAGTCGAGCTCCGGCGCGCCTGCCCTGTCCTCCGAGAGGAAGTGAGACACGAACGGCACGACGACGCGTAATGCGGCGCGTGCTTGAGCCCGCAGGTGCCAGGACCAGGCAGAGCGCTCCGCGTCCCCGCAGGCACCGGTCACCGCCGGGGCAATCGGGGTGATCGCATGGGGGCGGAGCTCAAGACTGAGATGGTTGTCCTCGTAGGCGAAACTGACGAAGACGGACGCTACGAGTTCCGCACCGAACGAGATCTTCTGGACGCACAGCATCCGGTAGCTGTTCTCGGGAGTCAGCAGTTCCCGATCTGCCTCTGTACGTCCCTTGTCCGCAAAGGCGGACAAGGCGTCCCACTGGTGGCGTGACAAGCGTGCCCACTGTTCCTCGGGAACCACCGCGACGCCGAACGCCAGCGACTGGCTCCTGGAGTGGAAGAGGGGCTTGGGGTCGGCTGCTTGGAGGAGCCGGTCAGCGACGTGGTCGTGCAAGTCGTCGGGGGTGAACGGCTTGACCTCCGGGAAGGCGGACGCGTCGGCGTCGGCGCCTTCGGACGTTGTCCTCCCGCTCTTCGTCTGCGCGGGGAAGACGTCGATCCCGATGGTGCTCGGCTGCCAGGCGTCTCCGAAGCCGATCATGTGGAATCGCCTGCCACGAACTGCGCCCGTTTCCCACCGGTAGGGAACGACGCTCGTGCCCGGCCGGAGTTCTCTCTGCTCGTCGCGCATACGCTGCCGTCGCCGTGACAGCCAACGAGGCTGAGGAAGCGCTCCCTTCTCGCTTGCTACGAGGGCACGGATTCCGCCGCGCGCAAGGCATTCGTCCAGGTAGCACGCTCCCCAGGGGCCAACGATCGCTATGGCGGCCGACGCCCAGATGGGAAACCCCAAGAGCAGTGACACGACGGCCATCCCGAGCGAGAGTGACACCAGCACGCGGTGAAGCAGGACAACCCAGGCCGCAAGCTCGCAGGCTTCCAACACTGTGGGCATGTCGAAGCCGTTCGCAGGAACGGGGCGGCCGGCAGTGATTCGGCGACGGAACCATCGGACGTAGCGGCGGCCGACGATCACTTCGGGATTTGATTCCCTGGAAGGCTCGTAGAGGGAGTGAGGGGTCTCAGGTTCGATTCCCCAGGGAGCCGCGTCGCTCTTCCGGAGATTCCACTCCTTCAGCTTCGCGTCGACCTTCCGGGCCGCGCGCCTGGCCTCCTGACGAAGCACTGCACCGACGATACGGCCAGGGTCGTCGCGCAGAAATCCCACCGAACAGAGCAGCCGGGTGACCCTCGCGTGTCCGGTCTCCGTCAGCTCAACTCCCGCGACGTCCGCATTCTCCTGATCATCCTGTGTCATCGTGGGCCTCCCTGCCACACGTGTGCGGATCCCTCCCACGCGCCTCCCGAGGCTCAATGGAGCCGGAGAGTGCGCGCCTGTATCCCGTGATCCAAACATCACGGGCGAGTATCAGAGCTCTTTCTGGCCATCATCAGGAAGGCCGAACCCTTGGTCGATTCACACGAAGGATTCCCACGCCGGAATTTGCCCATGCGAGCGCCCTAAGAGGAATACTACGCATGTCAGTGCGGCAAACTACCGTTGAATTTCGCGCTTGCACATGTCACCGAGTGCCGGGATAGAAGAGCAGGCATCAGCCCTCGGGAGTTTCGGGTGCTTCGCCTGAGAACTCTGTTATCCGGGAAGCAAACCGAATGGAATAGCCGATGAGAGATATCCGACCGAATTCGACTTCCTGGCTTGCATCAAGCGGCTCCACGAGAGCAATGGTCACCGTGAGAGCGGCTCTACGGGATGGTGACGCCGCGGGCGGCTGGTGCGTCGGAGCTCAGGCGGGTGGTATCCCATTCCGTGTTCGTCGAGCAGTTTCCTGATCTTCAGCACGGCCCAAGCAGCGTCGACCCGATCTGCCCATCCTCTGCGGGACAGTGGCGACCTTGTTACGCGCCGTGAGGATGCGCTCGTTGAGCAGTCTTCGGCCCGGCGTATCTAGCGCTCGACGGACTCGGCCAGGTTGGGGTTGTCGATGATCACTCCGAACTCGACGTTGCGGTGCTCTGCGCTCCAGGAGAAGTTGGCGCGGTCACCAGGAGGAATCGGTGATCGATGGCGAGGAACTTCGCGTGGTTGCGTTCACACTCACCGCATCACCGCTGACAACGGACTACTCTGCCGCCCCGGACCGGACTTGCCTGTCACGGGAGGCTACTCCAACAGCAGGCGAACCAACTGGTCGAGCTCTTCTGCGTGCGGTGAATCGGCGAGGACGGAGCGGACCACCTGGCGCAGCTTCACGAAGTTCTTCGACTCGTCGAGGTCCAGAGCGGCAACGCGCTCGGCCTCCGCCGCGCCGAGTTCCGCGAGGCGCCGGTGGGAGTCCTCATGCGGGTCGTACTGCGGGATCGGCAACTGCCACACTGCCTTGTCGATGTGGCGCTCGTCCTTGCCGTACGACATGAGGGGACGGACGACCTCGGTGAGGGCCGGGGTGTTGAGGATGGCGCACAGGTACATGCCTTCCTCCCGGGTCGCGACGGTACCCCAATACAGTGTGTGATCGATGACGGCATTCTGGGTGTCCACCAGCGCCGCCGAGACGTGCATGCCGGCCTTTCCGTACACGACGCGCAGCGGTGTGCCGGGGAGTTGCATCGACATCCCCCGATGGAATTCGAGGCGCTCGGCGAGCGTCAGCCGCTCGCTACTGCGGTGTTCGGTCCACGTGGCCTCAGCCTGTCGCCACCACTTGGCGAGATCCGGGTAGCGGTCGATGTTGGCATGCTCACCATGGAGCAGCGTCGCATTCCCCTCGATGGGAAGCACGGCCTTCCGTGGCGAGAGGAGGCGATACGGCAGCACGCTCTCGCCAAGCAGGACCGGCCGGACGAATTGCTTCTCCACGACTCCATCCTGGTCGGGGAGGCTTTTCCACGGAGCCTTCTCAGTGCTGCTGCGTTCCGAGCGCACGGAGACGCGCCCTCCCCCGAGCCCGAGCGGGCCGGCCTGCTGCTCTTCCACGAAGAACAGGACCCGGGGCACGATGGTCGCGCCCTGCCAGAACCGGGCCCGGTACGGCGACGAGATCAGATCCTCGCGCACATACTGAAGTTCGCTGTCCTGGCGCGTGATCCACTGCCGTACGTGGAACCAGTCAGCGAATGCCGTCGCGATTCTGCCTGTCCACCGCTCGGTCGTCTTCGGCAGCGGAACAGGATCGTTGCCCACCGATCCACTCCCGACGCGAGCCGTCATGCGCCGTCCGAAGATGACTCCGCTGCCGCGCGGGAAGAAGTGGGGCCGCAGCCGCCGCAGGTCCCAGGAGCCCGTGAACGCGACGCGCACCGGCTCATTGGGGTCGGGGTAGTCACCCGCACGGAATCCTGACCAGTACGGACGGTCCAGCACCGGGTTCGGGACGACGAACGCGAACTTCCCGCCTTCCGCGAGGTACTGCTGCACGGCGCGGGCGATGAAGAGTCCCGACAGGTCCTGGTGGGTGGCGACCTCGTCCCCTCGCCACAACCCGCGCGCCTGGGACATGTCCTTGAACAGGTCCTGCATGTCCTCAGGCATGTGCCGATACGAGAGCCACGGCGGGTTGCCGACCAGCACGTCGACGCGGTTCTCCATCCGGGACAGCCACATGGGCCGAGCGAGGTTCCGTACGTAGTAGGACCAGATGTGGTTGCGGCCCTGATCAACGAGACGGCACAGCAGTTCGAAGTTGGCCGTGATCTCCCCCCGGTGTTCCTCGGCGATGGCCAGTCTGTTGAACAGGCTCGCCAGGGACGGCCTGCTGCTGGGCGAGCGGCTGACAGCCTTGTCGGCGAGTTCGTTGACCAGCCGGTCGAAACGCCCGGCGTCCTTGAGAAGGTCCTCGGAGAAGCGCAGTTCGTCCTCGAAAAACTGACCGCCAGTGCCGGTGCGGATCACCAGATGCCCATGGTCCAGCAGGTCTGTCCGCTGCTGCCACTGGATGCTGTCGCCCAGGTAGACGGGCACCCTTATCGATCCACGCTCTTCCGAGACCAACCGGTCCCGGCCAATCGCCAGCAGATAGGTGACACGAGCGAGCGACACCGCCACCGGGTGCAGATCGATGCCCGCCACGTGATCCGTCAGCTCATCGAGTGCCTCGCGCAGCGGTCTCCCCGCATTCTCCGCCGCTTCCAGGTAGCGGCGGACGGCATGGAACAGGAAAGTCCCCGAGCCGCACGAAGGGTCAAGAACCCGCTGCCGCAAGGGCGCAGTCACGGTGTCGGCGACGATCTTCTCCGCGAGCCAGTCGGGCGTGTAGTACTCACCCTGCTTCTTCCTGGTCTCGGGCGCGATGACCGACTCATAGAGCACTTTGAGCACGTCATGCTCGACGCTGGCCCAGTCGAAGCGGGCCAGGCGGCGGGCCAAGGTCCGCACGAAACTCTCGCCGCCCGGGACCTCGATGACCCAGTCGAAGAAGTCATTCTCCACGGCTCCCAGGATCTGCGCCCTGTCGAAGAGCTGCCCCAGCAGCAGCGTGGACGGCTGGATGGTCTTGACGTCGAAGCCCAGCACGAGGTGCGCGATGATCTCAGCGCTGTTGACCAGCAGGGTGTGCTCGACGAAAAGCTCGTCGATGTCCTCGAACTGCGCCCCGAGCGCACTTCGCAGCAGCCGCGCCCACAGCTCACGCTTGAGCTTCACCGTGGGCAGGTCCTTGTGCTCCTCGTACAGCGCGGCCAGCGTGGCGAAGTCCAGCTTGTGGGAAACGCTTCCGGCTCCCAGCCGGGCTTCGATCGTCAACGGAGTCGGCTTGACGCCGACCGCGGTCGCGAGGACGCCCTCCAGCCAGGTCAGCAGCTCGGCCGGCCGTGTCCGCTGCTTGGCCTCGAAGCGACTGACCAAGACCATCTTCTCGCCGGCGAGGTTGTACGCCCGCCAGTCGGCGCCGTCCGTGAGAACGCCGACGTACCGCTGCCCGACCTGCTCACTGCGGGTCCGGACATAGCCATGGAGCTGCCTCTCGGCCTCCCTCAGGACCGAGGTACTGCGCAGATCCCTCTTGGTCTCGATGGCGGTGAAGCCGACTTCCACGTCTATCCGCCGACCGTCGCCGACCTGCGCCTCCAGGTCGACCTCCACGGTCAGGTCGTCCTCGCCCAGGTTCAAGCCGCCCTCAAGGAGGAACTGCCGGACATCGGCCTGGAGCACCGCCTCGGCACGCCCGGCCTTACGGTCGACCATCCGCGCCAGCACAGTCTCAAGGTTCGTCTGTGGAGTCATGACCATCCGATGCAGCGGACGCGCATCCCGCAGGACCTGGCTGAAGCGCCGGACCAACGGGCCGGGGAGCTCCCCCTGCGCCCTCCTCCTTCCCTCTGCCGAGACCGTAGACGTCGAAGCAGGACGCGGCGGTGAACCTCGGCAACACCGCCATTCTGCCGCAGGCAGCCCTAGCGATCAGCAACGCTGAGTATCAGCGGCCATCCTCTTCAGCTGGCCGCTGGAGTTCGGCCCGGCTCCGCGGCTCGCCCTCGCCAAGCTGGACTGGCGCCGGACACGGTACTTGTTCGTGGCCATCGCGGTCATTGCGCCGATAACGCGTATGGGAAACACCCACCCTCAGGCCGCAGTCTCGTCCTGGTATGGCCGGTTCTCATCCCCATGGAGTCGCGGCGAGTCAGATCCTCTTGACCGTCGGTGACCCAACCCGGCAGCCTCAAGGGCTGCGGTACATAAAGCCGCACTCGGGGAGGACAGCAAAGGCCATGGAGCCGACCGAAGAGCAGCAAGCCGCACGGGATGTGTTCGCCGCGGGCCGGGACCTGGCCCTGATCGCGGGCGCGGGGACTGGCAAGACGTCCACGCTGATCCTGATGGGCGCCGCCACTCGGAAGCGCGGCCTGTACATCGCGTTCAACAAGGCCATCGCCGATGACGCCCGCCGGCGCTTCGGGCGGAACGTCGACTGCCGCACGGCGCACTCCCTGGCGTTCACCGCCGTCGGGCGCGTTTACCAGGAACGTCTGAACGCCTCGGCCCGCATCCCCGCGAAGGAGACCGCCCGGCTGCTCGGCATCGTCCGGGACCTGGAGATCGACTCCCGCCGCATCACCCGCAACCACCAGGCCCGGCTGGTGATGGGCATGATCCGCCGCTTCTGCCACACCAGCGACCGCCAGGTGATGGCCCGGCACATGGAACGCGTCAACGGGCTGAACGCGCAGGCCCAGGACTATCTCGCCCGCGCCCTGCTGCCGTATGCCGTGAAGGCGTGGGAGGACATCCGCTCCCTCGAAGGCAGACTGCGGTTCGAACACGACCACTACATGAAGATGTGGGCACTGACGGAACCGGCCCTGCGGGCGGACTTCGTCCTCCTCGACGAAGCCCAGGACACCAACCCCGTGCTGGAAGAAGTCTTCCTCGCCCAGGCCGCGCAGCGCGTGTGCGTCGGGGATCCCGCTCAGCAGATCTACGCCTGGCGCAACGCCCGGGATGTGATGACCGGCTTCCCCGCCGAGCACCTCCATCTGACGCAGTCCTTCCGCTTCGGCCCGCAGATCGCCCGGGTGGCCAACCAGTGGCTGCGGCACGCCGAGTCGGACATGCACCTGACCGGCTGCGGACCGGCCGACTCCCGGGTGGGCCCGTCGGCCGGCACCGATGCGGTGCTGTGCCGGGGCAACGCCGACGCGATGCATGAAGTCCTGTCCTTCCTCGATCAAGGCATCCCAGTGGCGCTGACGGGCGGCGGCAGCGCGCTGCAGCGCATCGCGACGGCCGCCCAGGAGCTGAAGTCCGGCAAACGCACCAGCCACCCCGAGCTGTTCCTTTTCACCTCCTGGGACGACGTGCAGGAGTACGTCGAGAACGACAAGGCCGGCCAGGACCTGAAAGCCATCGTCAAGCTGGTCGACAAGTACGGCCCGGAGACCATCATCCACGCGGTGGACCGCCTGGCCGATGAGCGCAGCGCGAAGGTCACCGTCTCAACAGCGCACAAGGCCAAGGGCCGCGAGTGGGCAAGCATCCGCATCGGCGACGGCTTCGCCGCCCCATCGGTCGACGACGACGGGATGCAGCGCCCGCTCAGCGCGCCCGAAGCGCGCCTGGTCTACGTCGCCGTCACCCGGGCCCAGCGCCACCTCGACCCGGTGGGCATCGCGTGGATCGACAACTACGAGAAGGTCACCGCCCAGCGGGGCAGCGACGGCACCGTAGCGGGACGGCCCCTGATCACTCTGAGCCTTACCCGCCAACTGAAGTACCCGGGCTCACCGATGTCCCGGTTCATGGCCGAGTATCTGCCCAACAACCCCGCCCTCGTCCGCGACTACCTCCAGCGCATCGCCCACCTCCCGCACCCGATACAGCCCATCGACGTGCAGTACCCGAACTGGGCGGCCCTCGGCCACGCCATCGACTTCCGGCTCCGCCTCTCCCTCGGCTGCACCTTCGGCCCCTCGGTCAGCCACGGAATACGGGCCATCGGCAGCACCATGTCTCTTCCCGGGGCACCCGCACCGCATGTCCGCGCAGCGCTGCACACGGTGGGAAAGGACCTGCTGGCCGCGGTGAACGCCTGCCTCGCCCACCCCAGTCGTTTCGACGACGAGTCCCTTGGCCGGCTGTGCTTCGTCGCCGCCTTCTACGAGGACATCTTCCGCACCGGAGAAGTCCGCCGCTTCAGCCTCCTCGCCGACGCCACGCCGGCCACCACCCTCGCGGACCTCACCGCGGCCGTCCCCGCGTACGTCACCGAGGACCTCAGCCGCCAGGTGGAGCTCGCCGAACGGCCCTTTACCTCCTTCCGCGCCTTGCCACGCCACGCCCGCACGTGTGGGCCGGAGTTCGCGGGAAGCGGGGACCTCGGCGGCGCCGACGCCGACTTCATCCTCGACGGCCTCCTCCTGGACTGCAAAGCCACCACCCAGCCCCGCCGTCTGGGCCGTGAGGAGATCTATCAGCTCGCCGGATATCTGCTGCTCGATTACGACGATCACCACGGCATCAACCAGGTCGGCCTCTATCTGTCCCGCCAAGGGGCGCTGATCACCTGGCACGCGGAGGAGTTCCTCCGCCGCCTGGGCGCCACCAGACCGCTGGCGGCCCTGCGCAGCCACCTGCAGCATCACCTCGCGCTTGCCACCCCCCGCCAGTCGCCCTCCGTCACCATCGGGAATGCGACAGGGCCGTTCATTTGACAGACCCTCGATTCACAGCCCCCGGCGGCTGGCCGACATCCCGGGGGCACCTCAGCGTCGCTGATGTGTTGTTCGTCGGCGGGTTCCGCCGGTGGTCCTCGTGCCTGCGCGGCTCGTGGAGCGGACGCTGGGGAACGCGGTCTCATACTGAGACGGTGCTGGAGGTCTGAGTTTGAACATGAACGTCCTCCCTGGTTCCTGTATGGGTGAACTGGGCGGCCTGGATGTTGTACATCTCGGCGTAGCGGCCACCGCGGTTGAGGAGTTCGTCGGGGGTGCCCGTCTCGGCGAGGCGGCCCTGGTGGAGGACGTGGACGAGGTCGGCGTCACGGACGGAGGCCATGCGGTGGGTGATGAGGATGACGGTCTGGCCGGCGTTGGCGAGTGCGCGGATGCGGGTGAAGACCTCCTGTTCGGCCTTGGCGTCGAGGGCGGCGGTGGGCTCGTCGACGACGAGGATGGGGGCGTCGCGGTAGGCGGCGCGGGCGAAGCCGCGAAGAAACAACGCGTAGCCTCCGCCGCCCTCGCGTCGTTGATCCTCCGTGGCCGTACCGCAAGCGCTCATCCTCGATCCACCGCGTGATAGTCGGTTTGTGGAGGGGGGAATGGGAAGAGGTGCCCGCTGACCTGCGATAATGGGAGTTCCTACACTTCCATCAGCCGCACACAGCAAGGCACCTCGTAAGTGAAAGTCTCCCACAGACCCGCGGAGCTGTCCGCCGCGTTCGACGACCCCGACCTGATCGCACATGCCGGGCTGGTCCCCACGATCCGGCTGGCCGAGCGGTGCGGTCTGCCCGCTCTGGTGGCCGCGAAGGTGAAGCTGACCGGCGCGAAGAACGGCGCCGGTACGGCCGCCGGGGCGAAGGCCATGAGCATCGTGGGCGGGATGGTCGCCGGGGCGGACAGCATCGACGACCTGGACGTGCTGCGGCACGGCGGGCTGCCCCGCCTGTTCGGCGGGGTGCGTGCCCCGTCCACGCTGGGCACCTTCCTGCGCGCGTTCACCTGGGGCCACATACGTCAACTGGAGTCCGCCACACGGGCGTTCACCTGCAACCTGGCCGCGCACACGGGTCTGGTCCCCACCGGGGACGAGGTGGTGTTCGTGGACATCGACTCCAAGGTCAAGCAGGTCTACGGCCCGGCCAAGCAGGGGGCCTCCTTCGGCTACACCAGACAGCGTGGCCCGCACTTCCAGATCGTGACCGTCAAAACGGGCACCTGCGCGCCGGTGATCGTGGCGACGAGGATCAGCGTCCGCGCCGACTCCGCGTACTTCTCCCACAAGGTCGTCGAGGTCTGCCGCAAGGCCGGCGCGCGGTTCTCCCTCGCCGTCCCGGTCAAGAGGAAGATCCGTGAGGCCATCGCGGGCATCCCCGAAGAGAGCTGGACACCGATCAAGTACGCCGGCGCGGTCTGGGACGCCCAGGAGGAACGCTGGATCTCCGACGCCGAGATCACCGAGGTCCCCTTCACCGCGTTCACCAGCAAGAAGAAGGCGTCTCACGCTACCGCCCGGCTGATCGTGCGCCGGGTGAGGCGGCTGAACCCGAAGAGCGTGCCCGAGGGGCAGGCCGAGCTGTTCGGCGTCTGGCGCCACCTCGTCATCTTCACCGACAGCCTCTTCGTCCTGGCCCAGGCCGAGCCGATGCACCGCGAACACGCCGTAGTGGAACAGGACTTCGCCGATCTGGAGGATTCCGCGCTCGCGCATCTGCCATCGGGGAAGTTCACCGCGAACGCCGCCTGGCTGACCCTCGCGGCGGCGGCATACAACCTCACCCGGGCCGCCGGCCACCTCGCCTCCGTCTTCCACGCGAAGGCACGGACCGGCACCATCCGCCGCCATCTGATCGACATCCCCGCCCGGATCGCCACCGGCGCCCGCCGCCTCACCCTCCACCTGCCCCAACACTGGTGCTGGCAGGACGACTTCACCGACCTGTGGACGGCGACCGGACAACGCATGGTCACCTGACCCGCGCGACCGTCCTGCCCGCCCACACCCCGGAAAGACTTCGGAGACCCCGCACCGGACGGCCACCCGGCGATCACCGCTGCCCACACCCCGAAGAAACCCCCGCAACCCACCCGACACCCGTGATCAGAATTCACGCGGTGGATCGAGGCTGAACTTCCGCAGCGCCTCGGCCGCTACCACTTGGAAGACATGTCCACCATTCAACCAGCAGGTCCGAGCCAGCGATATTGCCGGAGATCGACCAAGCTCGCTGACAATGGCGCAGACAGTGACTTTCCCCCATAGAGGTCGGTCGGCCATGTGTACCAGGTCGACCTCTGACAGAAAGCGCAAAAGTCGCCCGGACCGGCCGTTGCGGCACTCACGACCGGTCCGAGGGGGTGATGCTGACGAGCTTGCTCGCCTCGTCGTTGCCGTAGTCCAGCCTGGTGAGCCGGAAGTCCTCCTCCCGCTCACGGCTGAGCTTCCGTCTCCCGGTCTGCTTCAGGCTCCGGTGACTTCGATCGCCGCCAGGTTCTTCTTGCCTTTGCGCAGCACCAGCCAGCGTCCGTGCAGCAGTTCGTCGGCCGTGGCCACCGCGTCCTCGGCGGTTACCTTCGCGTTGTTCACGTAGGCGCCACCCTCCTTCACGGTGCGGCGGGCGGCCGACTTGCTCGCCACCAGGCCGACCTCCGCGAACAGATCGGTGACCTGGCCGAGCTCGCTCACTTTGGCGTTCGGGAGCTCGGAGACCGCGGCGGCCAGCGTCGCCTCGTCGAGTGCGGTGAGCTCGCCCTGCCCGAACAGCGCCTTCGACGCGGCAATCACGGCGGCGCACTGGCCGGCGCCGTGCACCAGCGTGGTCAGCTCCTCGGCGAGTGCACGCTGCGCGGTCCGGGCTTGCGGCCGCTCCTCGGTCACCTTCTCCAATTCTTCCAACTCCTCGCGGGACTGGAAGGAGAGGATGCGCATGTACCGGGAGATGTCCCGGTCATCCGTGTTCAGCCAGAACTGGTAGAACGCGTACGGCGTCGTCATCTCCGGGTCGAGCCAGAGCGTGCCGGTCTCCGACTTGCCGAACTTGGTGCCGTCCGCCTTCGTCAGCAGTGGCGTAGCGAGCGCGTGCACCTCGGCGTGCGGCTCCAGGCGGTGGATCAGATCCAGCCCGGCCGTGAGATTGCCCCACTGGTCGCTGCCGCCCGTCTGGAGGGTGCAGCCGTACCGCCGGTACAACTCCAGGAAGTCCATGGCCTGGAGCAACTGGTAGCTGAACTCCGTGTAGCTGATGCCCTGGTCGGACGCCAGGCGCTGGGCGACCGAGTCCTTGGTGAGCATCTTGTTCACCCGGAAGTGCTTGCCGATGTCCCGCAGGAACTCGATGACGGACAGGCCCGTGGTCCAGTCCATGTTGTTGACCATGGTCGCCGCGTTGTCGCCCTCGAAGGAGAGGTACGGCTCGATCTGTGCGCGCAGCCGGGTCACCCACTGGGCGATGGTCTCCGGGTCGTTCAGGGTGCGCTCGGCGGTCGGCCGCGGGTCACCGATGTGACCGGTTGCGCCGCCCACGAGCGCCAGCGGCCGGTGCCCGGCCTGCTGGAGCCAGCGGACGGTGAGCACCTGCACCAGGTGGCCGACGTGCAGGCTGGCCGCGGTGGGGTCGAAGCCGCAATAGAACGTGACAGGGCCATCCGCGAGAGCCTTGCGCAATGCGTCCTCGTCAGTGGCTTGGGCGATCAGCCCACGCCACGTGAGTTCGTCGACGATGGCCGTCACGGTCCCGTGTCTCCTCGAGTCGCGTGTGTCAGTGTGGCGGCAAGCGTAGTGCTCCAGCCGGGCTGCTGCGTTTGTGCTGGTCAGCGGTCGTGCGCGGGGAGGAGCTGCGGAGGCGGGTAGCACGCAGAGACGGGTCGAGAGAGGTGCCGAGGCGCTGGCCCTCCTGGGGCGATGTTGTTCAAGCTCACCGGGTCCAGCTGCTCGGGCAAGACGACGCTCGCCTACGCCGCAGCCAGCAGGCTTCGGAAGACGCCGTGCACGACTTCGATGAGCTGAGTGTCGATTCCCGGCCTCTGGGTGCGTGCGTGACGCCGCCAGGGAGCCCTACTTGATTGCAGACGCGGTCGCCGTGTCCGTATCCTGCTGGGCAACGCGCTGACGGAGACAAGTAGCCACGGATCACGCGAGCAGAGAGAGCCGCCGGAAGCTGGGAAGGCGGTCTCGTGCCCCGAGGTGAAGACCCTCCCGAGCGCGGGGAGGAACGACCCCGCTTGGTGGTCCAATGCCCCGCCGGCCGGCCCCCGTCACCGGGCCTGAATGAGGCCGCCGCTCTGTGGCGGCGAAAGTGCGGTGGCACCGCGAGTTGCCCTTCTCGCCCGCACTCCCAAGGGATCATGACGATGTCCTTCGGAGGACCGCAATGATCCACAGCCGCGTACACGTCTCCGACCTGCGAGAACACGTCGGCCGTACCGTTTCCGTCTGCGGATGGGTGAACACACTCCGCCTGCAGCGCAAGATGCAGTTCGTCATCGTGCGGGACAACACCGGCATGGTCCAGGTGACCCACAAGCGTGACGACGGGCCACTCGAGGCCCAGCTCGAAGCCCTCACATCCGAGTCCGCCGTCAGGATCACCGGCCGCGTCGTCGACGCCGCCCAGGTCAAGCTCGGCGGCCTGGAGATCGTCCCCGAAGCGGTGGAGGTCCTGAACCCGGCCGCCACGCCGCTGCCGATCGACGAGCACACCGGCCTGGAGCAGCGGATGGACTGGCGTTTCCTGGACGTGCGCCGCCGTCCCGCCACCCAGCTGATGTTCGCCGTGCAGACCACCCTGGAACAGGGCATGCGCGAGTACGCCTACGCCCAGGGCGCCACCGAGATGCACACCCCCAAACTCATGGGCACCGCCTCGGAGTCCGGCGCGGAGGTCTTCAAGCTCGGCTACTTCGGCCGCAGCGCCTACCTGGCGCAGTCGCCGCAGTTCTTCAAGCAGATGGCGATCGCGGCCGGCGTCGACAAGGTCTTCGAGATCGGGCCGGTCTTCCGCGCCGAACCGTCGTTCACCTCACGGCACGCCACCGAGTTCACAGGCGTCGATGTGGAGTTGGCCTGGATCGACGGAATCGAGGACGTGATTGCGTTCGAAGAGCAGATGCTCGCCCACGCGATCGCCAAGGTCGCCGACGCGCACGGTGAGGCGATCGCCGAACACTTCGGTGTCGAGGTCGCCGTGCCCACGACACCCTTTCCCCGGATCACCATGGCCGAGGCGCACGAGATCCTGCGCAAGGGCGGGTGGGACCCCGCAGGGGTCAAGGAGGACCTGGACCCGGAGGGTGAGCGGGGCATCTCGGCTCACATCAAGGAAGCCACCGGGCATGAGTTCGTGTTCATCACGCACTACCCGGTCGGCATCCGGCCCTTTTACCACATGCGGCCGGCCGACGACCCGAGCGTGACTTTGAGCTTCGACCTGCTGTGGAAGGGCCTGGAGGTCACCACCGGCGCGCAGCGCGAGCACCGGTACGACGTGCTGCTGAAGCAGGCCGCCGAGAAGGGCATGAGCACCGAGCCGATGCAGGACTACCTGAACGCGTTCCGGTACGGGTGCCCGCCGCACGGGGGCCTCGGCATGGGCCTCGGCCGGGTGCTGATGGTCATGCTCGGCCTCGACTCCATCCGTGAGGCCACCTTCCTCTTCCGCGGGCCGAACCGGCTCACGCCGTAGCGGTCGTGGTTGCGGCCCACGACACGGGCGAGCGCCTCGTGCCGTGGGCCGCGGTCTCAGTAGCGGACGTTGCGCAGGTCATGCATCCACGCCTCGCTGGGGTTCTTGTCCCAGTACGCCCGCAGCGCCAGTTCACGCTCAGAGAAGCGGCCCTGGTGGCACAGGCCACCGTGGGAGAGGGTGACGCTCATGGCGAGCGCCGACTCGGTGGTGACCCAGTGGGGTGTCAGAGCGTGGCTCCACAGCTGGTCCCCGGACCGCATGGTGACGGAGTGGCGATCGGCCACGTCATGCTCGGGCGGTTCCTCGCCGGTCGTCTCACCGATGACCGCCACATTGGCTGACAGATGCTTGTCGGGGGCGAGGTAGCTGTGGAACGTCTTGGTGCCGTGGACCTGCCAAACTAGTCCGTGCGAGTTGTCATTATGGTACGTCGAGGACGCACCCTCGGTGGACAGGAACAGGATCGGTGCCAGGCGCTGCCAGGTGAAGCCCCGGACGGACAGGTGGGTGCGCCAGGGGATCATGACCTCATCCTGAAAGCCACTCAGGAGGTCGTCGTAGAAGCGACTGAGGTTGAAGTGCACCAGCCGGAAAGGCCAAGTGACGACCTCTTCGAGCGGGGCGGTGCGGAAGGCAGCGGTGCGGTCCATGCGCACCTGCCAGTCGTCGTTCCCAAGGATCGTGAACCGGACCTCTTCGTCCTGGCGGATGTGGTCCAGGAAGTCGACGCCGGGCAGGAACGTGTAGTTGAAGCGGACGTCCAGCGAGAAGTTCGGCGGCTGCCGCCACCGGCGGGTGAAGTCATCAGGAGTCGTGATCGTCATAGAGCAGTCCATGGAGTCGTGTGCGGGCAGCCCGCCCTCACGCCTGCGCGGCACACGACGCACTGCGTTCGTCGGACGCGGCGGAAGGGCGGCAGATGGCAGCGCAGTCCGGGATCACCCGGTCCTGCGCCGGAGCGCTCAGGATCTGTCTGATCTCGGCACGGGGCTCGTGGACGCTGACCGACGCCTGCCCGTAGGGACAGCGCCGCATGTGGCCGTCAGCGGACACGTAAGCGGTCGCCGAGCGGCACGACCAGCGATCGCCCCCTGCGGCGGGCAGTTGGAGATCCCGCAGCTCGCAGAGGTACTCCCGGTACCGGTCGGACAGATTGAAGTAGCGGCCCAGCACGTCGGCGTCGAGATGTTGCTGGACCAGATAGTCCTGCACCGACTTGCCGTCGCGGCGCAGGGCACGCTCGTCGAGGACCACCGGGCTGAACTGGACCTCCACTCCTGCGTCAGATACGAGGCCGGCCAGGTCGCGGCACTCGCTGTCGCTCAGGCCCCAGCAGGTGACGTGCAGGATCTTCGTCTCGGTGCTGATCGCGCGCAGCGTGTCGATGCCCGAAGTCGCTGTGCGGGTAGTGCGGCCCAGCAGCATCGCGCCTTGCGAGTCGGCGGAGACGGTCACGTTGGCCAGCAGATGCGCCACCGTGGAGAGGGTGACGACCTCGGCCACGGCACGGGCTGAGGTCACCATCGACACCGACATACCGAACTGGCGGGCCAGCCGTACGAGCTGCCTGAGCTGCGGGTGGTGGGTCGGTTCGCCGCCGGTCAGGCATACCCCGTCCACGCCCATCTCCTTCAGTCGCGACAGGGTGCGGGCGTAGGTCGCGGTGTCGAGGAAGCCGTGAGCACGGTCGGCACGGAAACAGAAGCCGCAGGCTACCTTGCAGTGCCCTGCCGTGGAGATCAGCGCCGTGCGAACGTGGGCGTTCATTGCACCCCCGTGTTGTCCCACACGGCGATCTCCACGGTGCTCGTGTAGAACGCGCACATTTCGGGATCCGGGGTATCGCCACCGATGAGGGCCTGCTCGTTGCGGGACGGGCCGCCACAGATGGCGAGCGCCGGGCAGTTGCCGCACTCGGGGATGGGAGCGACCTTCTTCGCCACGCCGATCAGGCTGTCCGTATCGGCTCGTACTTCATCGAGGGTGCGCAGGAACGACGGCTCGGTGAAGTTGATGTCGCACAGGCTGACCCGGTTGCCGGGCAGCAGGGCGGCGTTCAGGCTGCGGTCGCCCTGCATGTGGTCGAACAGCATCGGCCGGCGGGTGTCCAGGGCCTGGAAGGCGCGGTCCAGGACGGAGAACAGTATCCCGCCCCGTGCCAGGGCGGTCAGCCGGGCCTCGTACAACTCGCGCGCCAGGTCGGTACCGTTGACTTGCCAGCGGCCCGCGGTCGGGATGGGCGTGTTGACGTAGATGAACTTCAGCCCGAGGTCATCGATGATCCACCGGACTGTCTCGGCGAGGCGTCCGATGTTCGCGGCCGTCGGGGTGAGGTTGCAGCCCACGTGCAGCCCATCGGCCTCGACGAACCGGGCGACATTGCGGCGGATCCGGTCGTCTGCGGGCTGGCCACCGAGCAGAAGGCGGTGCGCGGAGTTGATTCCCGGGGGACCGTCGATGGAGATGCCGACTCCGTACTCGTATGCCACGAAGTGGTCGAGGGCATCGTCGGTCAGGCGGGCACCGTTGGTGACGACCGTGCGCCGCACCCTCGCCACGTCATAGCGGTCGGCGAGCGTGTCGGCGAGCCGGTCGCCGTACTGCATGAGGTCGAAGCGGATGGTCGGCTCGCCGCCGAACCACTGGATGGACACCTCTTCCTGCCCGGCGTTCTGCTCGAACAGGAACTCCAGCCCTTCCGAGAGTTCTTCCTTCGTCATGTCCGGCTTGCCGGTGTTCGTATCGACGAAGCAGTAGGTGCACGCCATGTTGCAGCGGTCGGTGAGCACCACGCGCAGACCGCTGATGCGAGACGGGCTGGCGTCCAGGCCGAGGAATCGAAGACGGTCACGGAGTGCTTCGCGCCGGTCGGCCACAGGGCCGCCGGGGGTGAAGCCGAGCCCGGCAAGGGCTTCATGAGTCGCGGTCGGGGGGACCCCGGCGAGGTCGTTGACCTCGCCGGAGTCGATGAACACGCTGTCCAGCGCGATCGGGTCGAGGAGAACCGCTTCCCCGTCCCGCTCGTACTGGAAGTACTTCCCCCACAGCATCCGGGGGACGGCCATAGTGGTCAGGCCGCCGTTTCCTCTTCGGCGATCCCGAGTTCGCCCATGACCTCGCGGACCTTCTCCTCGGCCGCGGCCTGGAGCTTCGCGGAGGTGCTCGGCGATCCGCCGTCGGCGAGGACGATCACACCGGGCAGCGTCGGGTTCGGCGCGATGACCGTGATGCCGGCCGGGTCGGTACCGATGACCATGATCGCGTTCTTCAGTTCGACCCAGTCGGTGCGCTCCCTGAGGGCCTCGATGATGCGGCCCTGCTTCTCCTGGAAGGAGGCGCGCTCACCCATCCACACGCCCGCCTTGGACTTGGAGTCCACGACGTCCGCGTAGATCAGGTGGTCCTTCTTCTCTCGCCTGGCTTGAGGCATGGCTGATCCTTCCTCGTGCGCTGGATTTACTCGAACAACCCCTGGAGACCGGCGGGTGCCGCCCCGCTCGGGGAGTGCGGGCGGGGCGGCGCTTAGTAGCACTGCGACAACCGGGCACGGGGTTGTGCAGGCTCCCGTCTTCAGCCCCGCCGCTCCGCGGTGCATAGCAGCGTGGTGAGGCGCGGCTTCGCAGTGACGTGGTGACATCATGCTGACCGATGAGGTCCTATTCGAGGACTCTGATAGGTCATCAATAGGACTTACGAGGGACCTTGTTGCTCTCGAGTGGGTGTGTTTGCGCCACCATGAGGACATCGCATGTCGCTCTCTTACGAGAGCTCGTCCCGGAGGAGATCCATGGCGCGTCCCGCAGGCAACATCAAGCTCAAGGCCGCCCGTCTGGCTGCCGGATACAACTCCCAGCAAGCCTTGGCCGACGCCATCACCAAGGTGGCGCCAAGCCTCGGCATCAGGGGTCTGGCTGTCGGCGTCCGACAGATCCGGCGCTGGGAATCCGCCTCACCGCCTTGGCCGCAGCCCGATGTCCACCGGGTCCTGACCCACCTCTTGGGGCAGAGCATGGAAGACCTCGGATTCACACCTCCGTGGGGAAGCGGACGGAACCAGCCCAGCACCGCGACCGGCAGCACCCCCCGAGCACCCCTGGCTGGCGCCAGGCTCGCTTCCGTCCCCGCTCAAGGCGGAGCCACAACACAGCCCACGACTGTCGGCAGGGATTTCGAGGCTGTCACCCGCGCGCATCGGCACCTGTACTGGTCCGTCGCTCCTGCCGTGCTACATCCGGCGATCCTGGAGCATGCCCGTCTGGGGTGCGCTCTCCTCCCAGAGACGGCGGACCCAGCCCGTCAGACCGTCGCGGCCGCACTGGCCGAGTCCTACCTGCTGGCCGGCCGTATTGAGTTCTTCGACCTGCAACAGCCAGGGCAGGCTTCAGAGACCCTCCTACGGGCTCTACAGGCTGCAGGCGAAGCGGACGACCCGCTGCTCGGAGCGGCCATCCTCGCGCACATGGCCTTCATCCCGGGCTGGGCGGACGACCGGGATGCCGCAGCGGAGCGCATGCTGGCCGCCCGTACCTACGCCCGCCGCGGGCACGCATCGGCGGAGTTCTGGGCGTGGCTAGATGCCGTAGAGGCGGAATGCGAGACCCGCTGCGGAGATCCTCACGGAGCCCTGCGCTTGATCCGCCGCGCCGAGGACACACTCGCCGAGGGCTCCGAACATGCCACGCCTGACTGGGTGGACTGGTTCAGCCCTGTCCGCCTGTCCGCGTTCAAAGGCAACACGCAGTTGAAGGCTGGCCACTTGCCGCAGGCTCGCCAGACGCTCCTCGACGTACTCGACGGTCTGCCACCCGAGTCGGACAAACAGCGCACCGTCGTCCTTGGCGACCTCGCTGCGGTCGAAGCCGCAGACGGCAAACCGGAGGAAGCATGCAGATACGCCATCATGGCCCTCGACCAGTTGGCCATCACCTGGTACGCCACCGGTATGGACCGCATCCGGGAGGTCCGGCGCACGCTCGCCCCCTGGCAGAACGAGCAGTGCGTCCGGAACCTCGATGACCGTCTCTACGACTGGGGCACGACGGTCAGCGCCCTTCAGCGTTGAACTTCGCGATTTTTTCCGGCAGTTCCCCGAGTGAGTCGATGCGCATGGTGGTGATCGCGTCCGCGTCCGGGTCGCGCTGTTGGATCGTGCCCCAGGGGCCGCGCCGGATGAGGGCGGTCAGAAGCCCCGCCTGCACGGCAGGGCGGATGTCGTTGTCGAGCCGGTCACCGATGTAAAGGATCTCGCCAGGGTCGGCAGGCGTCGCCTCGATGACGTGCTCGAAGAACCTCACGTCCGGCTTTGACGTCCCCCAGTCGTCACTGGTGGCGATCATGTCGGAAGGAAGGTCCAGCCCACGCAGCAGACCGCCGGCCCGCACGGTCTGATTCCCGGCGATGCCAACCCACAGCCCTGCTTCACGAAGGGCGGCCAGGGTGGGCCGGACGTCAGGGTAGAGATCATCCTCGCCAAACCATTCCGGCTTCCCGGCGGCCGCGCGCTTCTCCCGCTCCTCGGTCAGGTCGAACCCGGGCCGGAACTCCTGGAACGTCTCGCGATAGTCGCGCCCCTGCGCGATGACCGCCCCGAACATCGCCGCGAAGGTGTGCCGTGGCACCCTCAGCCAGTCCGCCCACGTCCCGTACTCCCGGGTCTCGTCAACAAGACACTCGCCCACGTCGAATACCACCGCACGAATCATGCTCTGGAGGTTAGACGGTTCAGCACGAAGGGCGAAGCGGCCTCTGGCGCGGCGGTGAAGCCGACTTCCACGTCTATCCGCCGACCGTCGCCGACCTGCGCCTCCAGGTCGACCTCCACGGTCAGGTCGTCCTCGCCCAGGTTCAAGCCGCCCTCAAGGAGGAACTGCCGGACATCGGCCTGGAGCACCGCCTCGGCACGCCCGGCCTTACGGTCGACCATCCGCGCCAGCACAGTCTCAAGGTTCGTTTTTGAACATGAACGTCCTCCCTGGTTCCCGTATGGGTGAACTGGGCGGCCTGGATGTTGTACATCTCGGCGTAGCGGCCACCGCGGTTGAGGAGTTCGTCGGGGGTGCCCGTCTCGGCGAGGCGGCCTTGGTGGAGGACGTGGACGAGGTCGGCGTCACGGACGGAGGCCATGCGGTGGGTGATGAGGATGACGGTCTGGCCGACGTTCTTCGCGACGTACCTGAGTTCGACTGGCACCCCGTGCCGGGCCTCGAAGTCGGAGGCGAACGCGGCCAGTCGGGGCGGCACCCGGCCGTAGCCGCCGACGTGGTGAGTGTGCGCCACGCACCAGTCGGCGATCTCGCGCCCCGGCCAGCCCTCCCGGTGTAGCCGGGCCACCTCGCCCTCCAGATAGCCAGCGCCACCCTTCAGCACCGCGACACCCAGGGCGCGGGCGCCCGGCGGCAGCGCCGCGGCGATGCCGGCCAGGGTGCCGCCGGTCCCGACCGGGCAGCAGACTAGGTCCGCCGGCCCGCCGAACTCCGGGTCTTGGGCCCTCAGTTCCGCTAGTTCATCTGCGGACAAGCGCTTCGAGCTCGTCGATGGATCCCATTCCCTGCCTATCCTGCTCCGTCCGCCGAACCCGCCCCCGACGGCGGCAAACGCTACGTCGTGGGCGTCATCGGCCACGGACCCACCGGCCAGCACCTCGCCGAGCACGTCGGACGCGTGATCACCACCTCGGACTAGGACTTCCCGCACCCGCAGCGTCCACTACGCCAGCCCCAACACCCCGCCCGCCGCCGACCCCGACGCCGGACACCTCCTCCTGCACCGCCCCCCACCACCCCATCACCCTCACCTGGGAATGACGGGCATCGACCGCACCGGGCCCACAGCAAGCCGCTTCCCCTCCATCGCCCGGCACCGCCCCGCCTGCACCCCGCTCCTGCAACGCGTCGCGGACCTGACCGACCGAGCCCGCACGGCCGAGAGGGAGAGCGACATGGCGCAGGCGCCATCGGCCGAACGACCACAGATCTGAGTTGCCCGGACAAGAGCACCGGCTGATCCCGTCACCGGATCTTCCCGATCTCTATGTACTGACCGGGCCACAGCCTGTAATATTACCGCGCTCAGGCCCGCGTACTGGCCTGCGACTGCACCAGTACTACATGATCAGGAGCATGGGCGTTTCCGCGAGCTTTCCAATCCAGGACCTTCCGCAGCAGTGGCGCTCTGCACCTCGGCGGTGGGGACACCCCCTGCACAGCCTGTGCAGCTACTTCGCCATGTTCCCACCACAGCTGGCACACTTCTTCGTTGACTGGCTCACCCAGCCTGGGGAAGCCGTCTACGACCCGTTCTCCGGCCGAGGAACCGTGCCCCTCGAGGCTGTCCTTCAGGGGCGGCGCGGGTATGGCAGCGACGCCAATCCGCTGGCCGTGACCCTCTCGCGTGCGAAGACAAAGGTGCCGAGCAAGCGCACTCTGCTCAAGCGCCTCGCCGAGATCGAAGCGAGCTTCTCGCGCAACACCGTGTCGATCAACGACGAGCCTGAGAACATCGCCATGCTCTACAGCGACCATACTCTCAAGCAGTTGGTCTGGCTCAAGGATCAACTGGACCGTACGAACGATACCGACTGCTTCTGGATCGCCACGATTCTTGGCATGCTTCACGGCAATCACAATAAGACCGGGCCCAGCGGCTTCTCTATTAGCATGCCGAACACCTTCGCCATGGCGCCTAGGTATGTGGCCAAGTACATCCGAGAACACGGCCTCGTGCGGCCCGAAGTGAATGTCTTCGACATGCTCAAGGCTCGGCTGGAACGTCTCGACCTGCCAACCGCCAAACGTGCAGGCGGCAAGAGTTGGACGCACGACGCCACGGAGGCACCGCCACCGTGGCTCATCCGCCAACGTCCGAAGCTGGTGTTCACCTCACCTCCGTACTTGCAGGTCATCAAGTACGGTCAGTACAACTGGGTACGCCTGTGGTTTCTCGGCGAGACATCAACTGAAGTCGACAAGCGCCTCATGGCCTCAGCCTCACTCTCCCGGTACCTGGAGTTCATGAGGTCAGTCTCGGCAAACCTCAAGCATGTCGTCGCTGAAGACGGCTACGTATGCTTCGTGATCGGGGATGTTCGGCGCGGGGAGGAAGACCTCAACCTCGCCCAGGCGGTCTGGGATGAGGTACTCCATGACCAGAACTGGCACCTCCACGGGATCATCGCCGACGAGATCCCCCAGGACCGCAAGGTGAGCCGAATCTGGAAGCACAACAGCGGCCGAGCCACCAAGGTTGACCGACTGCTGCTCCTCAGCCCCACACCCCGAGATCTTCCAGACGTCGTCCCGCCGTCCTGGACTCAGCAGCTTTCCTTCTTAACAACGCGCAGCTAGAACCTCGCAGGAGGGGGAACCACATCATGACCATGATCGAGGAACTCAAGCAGCTCGCCAGTGTCGATCTGTTCGCGGAAAGTCGCAAGGAAGACGCCTTCGTCGGACGCCCCTTCTACCTCGACTATGATCGCCTCCGCCTGATGAGCAACGATAAGTGGAAGCAGCGCGTCGGGGGCGTACCGGCCGGCGCCTTCCTCCTCGCGCTCTACAACGGCGAAGCAGGCATCGATGAGGCCATCCTCCTGCGTGTTCTGCGCCCCACCAAGTTGCCCACGGACGACGACATGGTCATGGCCATGGTGGACCACTACAAGGAAGCCCCGCGGGACAACAGCGGCGCCCCGCTCGACTCGTACACGCGGGCCGAATTCCAGTTCTCAGGACTCGAATGCCGTGTGATCGGAACCTTCTACCGAGACGAGACTAACGCAACGCGCTTCGCCGGAGATCTCGACAACTTCTATGCCCCGCACAACTATCGGATCGTCAAGCCGACCGGGAAGATCCTCGAATATGTCGTCAACTTCCGTGAAGAGGGCATCCCCGGCGGCAAAGGTGACGAACGCATCGGCCGAGTGCGATACAGCTCAAGCCTGAGGCATCATACGGGCGATGAGGTCCCCGTCTACGTGTCGGCCTTGGACTTCCTCGGGAAGCGAACCGCCCTCTTCGGTATGACCCGTACGGGCAAGTCCAACTCGGTTAAGAAGATCATCCAGGCGACCGTCGGGATCTCCCAGTCCGGTATAAAGATCAAGGATGATCCGATTCTTCCTGTCGGTCAGATCATCTTCGACATCAACGGCGAGTACGCCAACGCCAACCAGCAGGACGACGGCACCGCCATTTTTCAGCAGTACCCGGACGATGTCACACGCTATAGCGTCCTTGAGAAGCCTGGCTTCAAGGTCATGAAACTCAACTTCCATCACTCGATCGTGGAGGGACACGGCCTGCTGGCCAGTCTGCTTGAGGAGGACAAGACCACCTACACCCGGAACTTCTGTTCGATCGACTGGACCGAGCCTGATCCGGACGACTTCTCCGCCAAGACGCGCCACGCCGTTAAGACCGCCGCCTACCAAGCCTGCCTAAAGGCGGCCGGTTTCGGCAACGGAGGCAAGAATGTCTATTTCAAATCCAATAAGGATATCATGGGCAGTGGCATCCCGGGGCTGGCCGGCATCGACCCCAGCAAGGGTATCTCCCTCGAGGATGCCATCACCTGGTTCGAGGCGGCATGGGAGCACTACGAGGACCGGAACGGCCCCTTCGAGACATATAAGGCGCAGAAGGGCAGGGACTGGGCCGACGAGGATACGAAGACGCTGATTCGCTTTCTCACCCGCCGTTCCAAGCCGGGCGGTGGGGCCAACGAGGCCGGCTATCGTAAACTCATGAAGCATCGGGAACTGCACACAGACAAATCTACGCAGCCGTTTGAGGACGAGATCGTCAAGTTGCTGCGCGTCGGCAAAATCATAATCATGGATCTATCCCAGGGTAATCCAGAAATCCAGCGCACCTACTCCGAACGCGTCTCGCGCAGGATATTCAATGAAGCAATGGACCGATTCATCAAGAACGACCAGACCAACTTCATCCAGATGTATTTCGAGGAGGCCCACAACCTCTTCCCGCGAAAGGACGACAAGGACCTATCCCAGATCTACAACCGGATCGCCAAGGAGGGCCAGAAACTCTGGTTGGGCCTGTGCTATGCGACACAGGAGGTCAGCTCAATCTCCGGGAGCATCCTGAAGAATACTCAGAATTGGTTCGTCTCGCACCTGAACAACCGCGACGAACTGCGCGAGTTGGATAAATTCTACGACTTTGAAGACTTCACGGACAGCCTCCGGCGGACCACCGACAAGGGCTTCATCCGGCTCAAGACCGACTCGAACACCTTCATCGTGCCGATTCAGGTAGACCCCTTCAAGGTAGCGAGGGTCTAGCATGGCCTACTCCAGCCTGCGTGGGCGCAAGCCCATGGAACGAGCTAGTAAGATCTCGCACACCAACATCATCGCGTCGCCAGAGGTGAAAGTTCTCCTGGCCGAGTGCATCATCCCGCGTCCGTCCGATGCACAGACGCTGCAAGGGCTTCTTGCGCACGTCCCACTGCCTGCGCACCAGTCGATCAAGCATGTTGTCGCGGTGGACGGCAGCTTCCGTGAAGTACTCGTGCGCGACGAGTTTCCCTCGGCAACAATCACCTTCTTCGCATTCGGGCCATTGATCTTCAAGCTCGACGACCTAAGGCACCTCAACGGGGAGACATTCATTGCCCCAGAGGATCTGGCCAAGCTGAAGAAGATCCAGCGTTATCAGCTTGCTCTTCCCACAAGCAACATCTCCCGCTCCGGACTGGGTCTCCAGGACTCCATCCGTTTGACACTCCACGAATTCCTCGCCCGCCACCTTGATGGCGAGAATTCCCTCTATGACACGCTGCGATGGCTGATCTTCCGGCGGTGGACTCATAGCCCGGACGCCCGCCGGACCCTTCGACACTGCCCGAATGGAGCCGTCAACGGATGCGCCCGCGAGGAAATTGTTCTGAGCCCGGACACTCCCTTCCATTCCGAATGCACGAGCTGCGGTGGGCCCATCTATCTCGCCGATATCCTACGTCTCCATGAGCTCGTTGACGACGAACAGGGCGCCAGCAGGGTCACCTCTTACCTGCTCTCCGCACTGGAGACGCTCGCGCTGGTCCACGTGATCCACGCGCTGTGGGAGATGAAACCGATCTTGCTGCGCGAATTCCTGTTCATCAAAGATGGGCCGCTTGCATTGTTCGGTCAAGTATTCACGCTGACTGACCCACTGCGAGACCTCGCCGACTTTCTCGCCTCCTATCGTGATCCGGCAGACCAGAGCAAGGTCCTCCCGCTTCTCAATGTCGTGGGCCTGGAGAAGAGCGGGTCCTTCGTGGAGCACGCGGCGCATATCGAGAAGAGCCTCGACAAAGCCCTCGCAGAGGCCATGGCGGAAGATGACGGTGTCGGCATCGTTCTGCCATTGTCGAATGAGTACATCTACAAGTACGTGGTTCCGGGCGCCCCGGGCGGCACGATCACGTACGGGCAGAACACATACTGGGGTGGCAAGATGATCTTCAAAGCGAAGGACGGGAGTATCTATGTGGCAACTGTTCCGACGCTCGGCGGACACAAGTCCACGCCTAGTTTCGCGGACTATGTCAACCTCACCAACGTACTGGCGGCCGTCTCGGAGCTCCGCTGCTCGATGTACGACAACGCCCTAATCCCCGTTGCTCTGGCGAATCGGCTCGTGTCACTCTCCGAGGTGCCGAGCAGCCGCATCCTCGAAAGCTTTGCCCGCGCCAGTATCCGCAAGTAGTCATCAACATCAACCCGCGTCCCCGAGACCAACGCTGTTAGCCGGGTCTAAAACCGAGCCTCGGCCCTGACTCGGTACCTCTGAATCATTGTGGCATGTCATTGCCCACCCTTTTTTCGGGAGCTGTTAGTGCCACCACCGCCTCCCGAGGTCCGGAAGGCGGGGCGTATTCGGGACGTCTCGCTTCAGGCTGATGTCCGCCAGCTTTCTGCCCTGATGCTGGCTGGGGACGTAGGGCGGGACGTGCGGGGCGAGGTTCTTCACCAGGTAGACCGATGCATCGAGGCGGCCGGGGGATTCGCTGCTGGTGGGCTGCCAGGTGGCCCATTCCCGTGCGAGTTCCGGGAGGTCGTCGGCCAGCCAGACGCGGCCTTCCACGAGGGCCTGGGCGACCGGTTCGGCACGCAGCGCCTTGCCGCGCTTGGCGGTCTCCTCGGCCACGAACGGGGCGGAGCGGCCGGCGGGGACACGCCCTTCCTGATGAAGTGCTTGCCACGCTGTGTTGATCATCTGCCGGCACATGTCGCCGCCGAAGTTCTTCTCCACCACGATGCGGTCCGCGTCCGTCTCGACGGCCAGCAGGCACGCGGTGCGTGCCCACCGGTCCGAGCCCATCACCCCGGACCAGTCGTGCGTGAGGTACACGAGCCTGTCCGCGCCGAGGTAGCCGCCGATGATGCCCGCCTCGTCCCGGCCGCCACCGGAAGGGTCCACGGCCACGGCAACACGCTCCGGGGCGGGGAGCGCCTGGCCGTACGGTACGCGGCGCTCGGCCAGGAGCGCGGCCGTCACCAGCGCGCCCTCCGCTGGCTGCGGGTCGCCCTGATACAGCCCCGCCCAGTCCCGAGCGGTCGAACCTCGCCGCTTGTCCTCCCAGTGGGACAGCAGCGCAGCCGTACCGCCCTCCGCCACCTTGGGGTGGGGCAGGGGGTCGCCCACGGCGCGGCCCAGCGGGTCGGGGCCGTGCTTGCCGGTGTGGATGGCTTCCAGGTGGATGACGTGCCACCGGCCGCCGTCCTCCGCGCGTCCCTCACGGGCGAGCAGGCGTCCGGCGAGGTCGTCATCGTGCCACCGGGTCATGATCAGTACGGCCGGTGCCCCGGGGGATAGGCGGGAGGTGGCCACCGCGCTCCACCAGTCCCAGACCGCTTCGCGCTGGCGGCGGGAGTCCGCGGCTGCCCGGTCCTTGTGCGGGTCGTCCACGAGGAGGAAGTCCGCGGGGAAGCCGGTGAGCGCGGAGCCGACGCCGACCGACCGCAGGCCGCCCCCGGCGGTGGTCTCCCAGTCCGCCACCGAGGCCGAGCCGCGCCGGATGCCGACGCCCCAGCGGTGCCCGTGCTCGGCGATCACATCCCGCACATCCCGGCCCCGGCGATGGGCCAGGGCATCGGCGTAGGTACCGATCGCGATGCGGCGCCCGGGGTGGCGCAGCAGGTACCAGGCCGGGCCGTAGGTGGCCGCGGTCAAGCTCTTGCCCACCTGGGGTGGGGTGGTGATCAGCAGCCGCCCGCCCGGGGCGATGGCAGCCTGCTTGAACGCGGAGGCGATCAGGGACAGGTGCGGGCGCGAGACCACGGCGCGCGGTTGCGCCCACATGCCCAGCGTCAACGGGTCAGACAGCGCCAGCGCTTGGAGTGTCCGGGAGGAAGTGGTGGCCGCCGTCGTGGTCGTCACGCGCCCACGCCGCCGCTGTCGTTGTCGTTGTCGTTGTCGTTGTCGTTGTCGTTGTCGTTGTCGTTGTCGTTGTCGTCAAGGAACGCCAGCACATCGACCGGACGGCGCCCAGGCTCCGGCTGCCGGCCGTCGTCGGTCGGGTCGTTGCCGTGGCCGTGGGCGGCATCGGGCTGCGGCTGGTAGGTCCCGCGCGTCACCTGATACCGGGCATCGGCCTGAACCTGGGCCAGCAGCCGCTCCTCCAGCTCCCGGTCCCGCCCGTGCGCCGCGTCCTGCTGCTCCAGCTCCACGGCCGCCGCCTGAGCGGTGGCGGCCACAGAGGTGTTCACCGTGACGGCCGGGCCGCTGCTCATGGTCATCTGGTGCATGGTGCGGGCGCCGTCGAACGCACGGGCCACGGCCTTGTCCGGCGCCAACTGGTCCACCTGCGTGTGGGCGTGGGCCAGGCAGCGCGCCGTGAGGTGGGTGACCGCCTCGGTGAGCTGCGCGTGGCGGCGTCGCTGGCGCAGCATGACCTCTCGGTCATGCTGGGTCTGCTCGGCCATCTCCCAGGCCCAGGCGCGGTCCGCCCAGCGGCGGGCGGCGGAGATGGCATACAGGTGGTCGACGCTCACCTGGTGCTGCTCCGCCAGGGTGCGGATGGAGCGCGGTATGGACATGGCCAGGTAGCGGCGGAACCACTCGTGTTGGTGCTGGGTCTCGCCGTGCTGGCGCTGCCAGGGACGTTCGCCGAGGTCGTAGTCCTCAGGGAAGGGCTTGATCTTGGCCACCGTCTGGGGTCCTCCTGGGTCCGGTCTGAGGGGGTGGCTATGCGGCCGTAGCTGCCCGGATCTCCGTGGAGTCGACGGCCTCTTCTACGGCGCGAGTCCGGTTATCCGCGCCGTGGCGGAGGCGTTCCAGGGTGCGGGGCAGGGCTGTCCAGCCGATCGCCCGGCGGGCGTGCATGTCACTGCCCCTCGTTACCGTGCCGCCGTCATCGCCGAGCCGAAGGAGGCGGCACATACCCAGGGTGTGGATTGAGGATCGCTGGCACAAGAAGCGACCAGGCGCCGAGGAGCGCGAGTGCGGGAAGCACCGCAGCAAGGCCCGGCGCATGGTCGCGACGAAGAAGCACGGCATGGGCAGCCGGTGGTCCGTCGGCTACTACGACCCCAGCGGCAACCAGCGCGAAGAGGTCGTTCCGACCGAGGAGCGGGCCAAGGAGCGGCGCACGGAGCTGGAGACGGAGCTGAGCCGGGGCGCCTGGGTGGACCCGGAGGAGCGTCGCATGACGCTGGAGGAACACGCCGGGCGCTGGCTCGAGGGGCGAAGCAGTGGCGATGCGGCGACGGTCGATGGCGTCGCGCGTCACCTGCGGCTGCACATCCTGCCCGTGCTGGGCTCCCGGGCGCTCAAGGAGCTGGAGCAACGCCCCTCGCTGGTGCAGGCGTGGCTGTCCGGCCTGACGGCCGGCGACCGGTACGCCCGCAACATCCTGCGGACGCTGCGGGCGGTGCTGCAGGCGGCCGTGGAGGACGGGATCATCCTGCGGAATCCGTGTGCCATGTCGACGGTGCGCCCGCCGAAGCCCGTGGCAAAGAAGATCATCCCTTGGGAGGACGAGCGGATACGGGCGGTGCTCGCCGCGCTGCCGGCACGGTACAGGCGGCTTGGGGTCGCTGGTGCGTACTGCGGACTGCGGCAGGGAGAGCTGTTCGGGCTGAGTCCGGACGATGTGGACCGGGCGCGTGGCGTGGTGCACCTGCGCTACCAGGTGCAGCTGCTGCCCAGCGGGGTGAAGGTCTTCAAGGCGCTCAAGGGGAGGTCCGCGCGGGAGGTGCCGTTGCCGGATGTGGTGGCGGCGGAGCTGGCGGAGCATGAACGGGAGTGGCCGGTGACGTTCGTCACGCTACCTCTAGTGAGGCCGGACGGTGCGGAGATGAAGCGGGCGCTGTACTTCGTGGACGAGGACGCCTCAGCCCTGAACCGGACGAACTTCAACCGGAACGTGTGGAAGCCAACGCTGGCCCGGGCCGGGATCATCCCGGACCGCCCCCGGGGTGCCCAGAAGCACCAGGCCGCCCGGGAGGACGGGTGCCACGCGCTGCGGCACTACTACGCCCGCTTCATGCTAGAGAAGCGCGTGCCGATCGAGTCCGTGAGCGAGTTCATGGGGCACAGCGATCCCGGGTTCACGCTGCGGACCTATGGGCATCTGCGGCCCGACGCCGTCGCCTCGGCGCGGGAGATGGTGAACCGGGCGCTGCCCGCGCTGTAGGACCTGCTTGGGCACTGCCGTCACCGTACGTGACAAGATAGCTGTGCCAGCGGCCCGCCCCGGGTGGGACGGTCCGCCGCACTGAATCGACCGAGACGCGGGAGGGGTGATCCCTGTGGGTTGGATGTGGGCCGACCTGGGCGGGCGGGGACGTCCGCCCAGGTCAGAGTGGTGCGGCCTCAGTTCTTCTGGGACTGTCGTACGTCTTGGGCCACCTGCCCGAACCTGCCGCTGGCCAGTCGGCGCCGCCCTTCTATGGGTCGTTGGTGGTCGTTGGTGGTCGTCTCCGGTTGGCCTCGGACGGCCCGTAGACGGCCCGGCTCAGGGGGCGGGGAGCTGCTAGCGATAGCGGTGGGTGTCGCTAGCGTTAGCGGGTCCGATAGCGGCCGGACGGGCAGGTGACCTGCGCCTTAGCGGTTAGCGGCCGGTCCGGACTGTCCCGGATTTCGGGCCGCTGAGGAGGCCCGCGAGGGCGGAGGCAGGTGCTATTGCGCCGGGCCGGGTCCGGCCGACGGGCCGCCGTGAGCGGGGAAGAGCTTGAAGGAGCGGCCTACGGCCGCGCGTTCCTTGGCTCGCTGCGCTCGCGCGTCAACCCTCCGTGCGGCGCCTGGCACGGCCCACGGGGCGGCCTTCCCGGGGGGTGAGGCGCCTGTGTACGTCCGGCCGCGCAGAAAGTGCGGCGTCCCTTTTATATCTATTTGGAACCGGGCTCTGTCCTAAGTAGAGAAATCCTGCGTCCCCCTGTGGTCCACGTCCCCTGAAACACCCTCTCACCTGCGGAAACAAGGGGGGACGCAGAGCCGGTTCTCTGCGTCCCCCTCTGTGGTCCTGCGTCCCCCCTCTGCTTCCCCCCTGTGGTCCTGCGTCCCCCCCTGCGTCCCCCCTATCTCCGCAGGTCAACCACCATGGGGGGACGCAGGACCACAGGGGGACACAGAAATCCGAACCTAAGACATTCACGGGCCCTACCGACCGCGCAGACCGGTCGTCTGGAGTGAAGAGACCACCCCCGCGCGCGGCCGGTGGCTTCTTCTCCAGCCCGCGCGCACCCCAGCCCGAGGGACGGGCGGGTGTCATGCAGAGACCACCTCGCCCGGCGGGCGGAGGTGGTCTCTGCACACGGCGGCGACGCCTGGCTACCGGCCAGCCCGGCCGCCAACGCGCGAGCGAAGCGAGCTGCCAACGATCGCGCGGCCGTAGGCCGCTCAGTCCAGTTCGTACTCTGCGGAAAGCTCCCTGCCAGCCCCCAGGAAGTCGATCGCGTATTCGGTCACGTCGCCGTACTGGTCCCAGTAGCAGTTCGTCATTGTCAGTCCCGAAGCCCCGGCTGGGACACCGAGAATCTCGGCAATGTCCTCGGGGATGGGCCTGATAGCGACGATGTCACGTCGACGCACGGCCCGCCTGCCGGTGCGCTCTTCCACTAGCCCGAACGTCATCTTCGGGAGAGGTGCGGTCCGCAGGAGCTCGGGGGCCGCTTCCGCGAAGTGACCCGGCAGCCATGACGTGGACAGGGTGACGACTCCCTGGTCATCGGCGTATAGCCGCTGCCGCTGGACGACTTCGCCCCCTTCTTCGACTCCGAGCGCCGAAGCGATGTCCTCCGGCGCAGGCACCAGTTCCGAGGCCAGGATTTCGGTGCGCTCACCAGACCGGAAGCCGTCCCCGCCGGCGCGAAGCATCGCAAGGCGATCCGGCCCGGTGGTCTGGGCGCGGGGCGCCTTGACGATGGTCCCCACACCGGGGATCGATTCGGCGTACCCCTCGGACCTCAGCACTGCCGCAACTCTCGTCGCAGTCGCAGTCGAGACACCCTCAGCACGTTCGATCTCTCGGACAGACGGAATCTTGTCTCCGGGGCGGAGCTCGCCCTTCCGGATGCGCTCCTTGATCCCCGCTGCGATGCGGCGATAGGGCGGTAGCGCCTCTACGTTCTCAGCCACAGCCTTCCCCTCCGCTCTGAAGTGCTCTAGTGCACCTCTTGACTTCCAGCACTGCTCTAGAACACCCTAGAGCTGTTGCTGCTTCCCGAACAGGCGGCAGCAAGCCAAGGTGCGCCCTGCGCGCACAGCACAAGGAGAGGCGCGGTGCCTGCCTGCCAGCTAGATCACCGCGCCCCTGAGTCCCCTGGAAGGGGTGTGTCCATGATGCCTCAGGGCGTGTTGGATCGGGTGTCTGGTGGGGCGCCGGTGGATTTGGCCGGGGTCCCGGCGCTGGTGGAGCGGCGGGGTGTGGGTGAGGTGTTCCCGACCGTTCCGGTTGCGGGTGTGGAGTTGTCGCGGGAGCTGGTGGCGGTGGCGCTGTTCGTGCAGCCTCACGCGATGGAGGCTGGCTTCCGGAGCGATGACGAGTCGCTGCTGGAGGCGCTGGCGGGGGCGGTGGCGGAGTACGGCGTGGCGGGCCTGGCGGCTGAGCTGCCGGGGTTCGAGGCGCTGCCGGTGTGGGACCGGCGGGCGGGGCTGGCCTGGGGCCTGGCCCACCGGTTGTGCCTGGCGTTCTGGTACGCGGACGCGCTGTCCGCGCCGATGGACGCCTACCAGGTGGCGGCCGGGCTGTACGCCTCGGGCCTGGCCGGTGGCGGCACCACCCACGTGGGCACCGACCCCGCGCGTGAGGCGCAGATCGCCGGACACCTGGCCGAAGGCATCTCCCGGCTTGGCGCCCGGCAGGTGGCGGTCTTCGGCGGAGAGCTGGAACGCCACTTCAACCGGCACAGCAGGACTCCGGAGCGGGAGCTGGACGCCGCCTTCCGAGCGGCGATGCCCGACCGGCGGCGGCGCCGGTTCTGCTACGACCTGGCGGTGAACTACACCTGGGCGCGTCCGGTGCCACTGATGGTCTGGTTCAACGCGGGCGGTGCCGCCATCGGCACGACCCCGCCGCCCTGCCCCCACGAGGCGGCCCACCACGCCCACGTCCTGCGCGAGATCCACGCCGCCCAAGGGGCCGCCGCGTGATGGGCACCGGCCAGCACCGGGCACGTCGGAACGGCGCGGCGAAGAAGCGGGCCCGCAAGGCGGCCGTGGCGGCGCGGGACGGGGCCCGCTGCGCCTACTGCCGCATCCCGTTCACGGACTTGCGCCAGGCGACGCTGGATCACGTCGTCCCCCACTCGCTCTACGCCACGTGGGCCGCCCGGCACCTCGTCCTGGCCTGCAACGGCTGCAACCAGGCCAAGGCCGACCGCCTGCCCCTGCTGCTGGCACTGGCCCTGCTGGCGGCCGTGAACACCGGCCAGGAGGCCATGAACACCGCACCGGGCACGGTGAACACCGGCCAGCAGCCCGTGAACGCCGTTCAGGAGGCCGTGAACATGAGCCAGGGCACCGTGAACACGCTCCGGCTGCTGGCCCGCCTCGCCCACCACCGCTACACAGCCGACCGCGCCGCCTGGCGGGCCCGCTGGGAGGTGGCCGCATGACGCCCAAGACCAACCGCCCCCCGACCCGACCGGGCCCGGAATCGGCCGACCGATCGGCCGATCGGTCGGCGGTCGGATCGGGGGCAACGATCGAGGGCTCACCTGCGCAGACACGCCCGGTCCGGTCGGCTGGGAATCGGCCGACCGAACCGGGCACGGACCGGACGCCTGAGCCGCAGGGGCCGGGACGCAAGCCATCCCCCGACAACCCGCGCGCCGAACCGGCCGACCCTCGCGCCGCCCTCCGTGGCGGGCTGCCCGACCGCTACCTCACTCCCGAAGACCTCGCCTCCATGTTCAGCCTCCCGAGCGTGGAAACCGTCTACGCCTGGCGCCGCAAGCGCACCGGCCCGCCCGGCTTCCGCATCGGCAAGCACCTGCGCTACGACCCCGCCGCCGTCGCCGCCTGGGTCGCAGCACAGACCGCCCTTCCCGACGCCGCCTGAGGGGCGACCACGGTCGCTAGACCTAGCACCCCGCCCCGCTAGGTCTAGCGGCCTCCCTAGCCCCTGATCCCGCCCGCCACCTGCGGCCTAGGCCCTAGCAGCCCCCGCCGCCGGCACCCGTCAGAACGGCCCAGCACGGGCCGTTCCGGCACCCGCCGCAACCGCTAGCACCACGGGAGCACACCCCCCATGGCAGGGCACATTCAAGACCGCTGGTACAAGGACATCACCGACCCCCAAGGCAAGACCATCCGCGTCAAGACCAGCCGCCACGGCACCGGCCTGCGCTACCGCGCCCGCTACACCGGACCCGACGGCACCGAGAAATCCAAGAGCTTCCCCGACCGCCAACGCCGCCAGGCCGAACAGTGGCTCGCCCACACCCGCGCCGACATGGAACGCGGCCACTACATCGACCCCAAGAACGCCCGCACCACCTTCCGGCAGTACGCCGAAAAGTGGCTCGCCTCCCAGACCACCGACATGGCGACCCGTGACGCCGTGGAGAGGCGGCTTCGGCTGCACGCCTTCCCGTACATCGGGACGCGCCCCCTCGGGACGTTCCAGCCCGCCCACATGCGGGCATGGACGCGCGAGCTAGAGGACGCCGGAATCCCGGGATCGTACGGGCACGTCATCTACGGGAACGTCCGCGCGGTGCTGTCTGCCGCCGTGGATGACGGCTACCTGACCCGGAACCCGTGCGACGCTCAGTCGGTCCGGCCGCCCGCAGCGGAGCCCAAGCGCGTGGTGCCGTGGCTGCCTGAGCGGGTCTTCGCTGTCCGGGCCGCGCTCCCCGAGGCGTTCCAGCCCATGACCGACGTGGCCGGCGGATGCGGACTCCGGCAGGGCGAGGTCTTCGGACTGGCCGTTGACGCCCTGGACTTCGCCACCGACACGCTGCGCGTGGTGCGGCAAGTCAAGCTCATCAGGGGCAAGCCCGTGTTCGCACCGCCCAAGTGCGACAAGGAACGCGACGTGCCCTTGCCCGCCGCGATCGGTGAGGCGCTGCGGGCCCACATGAAGGCGCACAAGCCGGTTGCCGTCACGCTGCCGTGGAAGCGGCCGGACGGGCCGCCCGTCACCGCGCGGCTCCTGTTCACGGGGAGGGAGGGCCGGGCTATCCGCCGGAACGACTTCAACGTGCACGCCTGGAAACCGGCTCTCGTGGCCGCTGGCGTCATCCCCGAGCGGGCGCCCGGGGAACGTCACCAGGCGGCGCGTGAGCACGGCATGCACGCGCTCAGGCACTTCTACGCCTCGGTCCTGCTCGATGCCGGGGAGAGCATCAAGGCCGTGAGCGAGTACCTGGGGCACGCCGACGCCGCGATGACGCTGCGGGTGTACGCGCACCTGATGCCCAGCAGCGCCGAGCGGACTCGGAAGGCCGTTGACGCCGTGTTCCAACACGGCGAGCAAGACGGCTGACGGCCCACAGACGGCCCACGGGCAAAACGGGAGCCCCCAACCGGCGGGAAAGCTGCTGGTAGGGGGCTCCTGGCCTCTCGGACGGGCCTAGTTCTTCTGGATCTGGTCGAAGCTCAGCTCGACCGGGGTCTCGCGGCCGAAGATCTCGACGAGGCCCTTGACCTTCTTGGAGTCGGGGTTGATCTCGTTGATCGTCGCCTGGAGGGTGGCGAAGGGGCCGTCGGTGACGGTGACCGAGTCGCCGACCTCGAAGTCCAGGACCTGGACCTCGACCTTGCGGCCGGCGGGGGCGCCCTCGGCGGTGGCCTCGGCCGCGGCCTTCTGCTCGGCCTCGGGGGCGAGCATCTTGACGATCTCGTCCAGGGTCAGCGGGTAGGGGTCGTAGGCGTTGCCCACGAAGCCGGTGACGCCGGGGGTGTTGCGGACCACGCCCCAGGACTCGTTGGTGAGGTCCATGCGCACCAGGACGTAGCTGGGGAGCTTGTTCTGCTTGATGGTGCGGCGGTCGCCGTTCTTGATCTGGACGACCTCTTCCTGGGGGACCTCGACCTGGAAGATGTAGTCCTCGACGTTCAGCGAGACGGCCCGCTGCTCCAGGTTGGTCTTGACGCGGTTCTCGTACCCGGCGTAGGTGTGCACGACGTACCACTCGCCGGGCAGGACGCGCAGCTCCTCGCGGAGCTGCGCGACGGGGTCCACGGGCTCCGGCTCGGCCTCGGGCTCCTGCTCCGCGTCCGCGGCCTCCGCCTCGCCGGCCTCCGGCTCCCCCGCCTCGGCAGCCTCGTCCTCGGCGGCAGCCTCCTCGGCCTCGCCCGCCAGCTCCGGCTCGGGTGCCGACTCCGCCGCGGCCTCGGGTGCGGTCTCCTCGGCCTCGACCTCTGCGGGCGCGGCGTCGTTCGGGATCGGTTCGTCAGGCACGGTAGCTGCTTCTTCCTGGCTTTACGGTCGGCAGGGGGCGCGGATCAGCCGAAGACGTACTCGACGGCCCGGCTGAACCCCCAGTCAAGCATGGTCAGGATGCAGATGACGACGATCACGAAGGCGATCACCGCGCTGGTATAGGTGCTCAGCTGGCGGCGGGACGGCCAGACGACCTTGCGCAGCTCCGCGATCACCTGGCGGTAGAAGCGCGCGAGGCGGGCCAGCGGCCCCTTCCTGGCGCGCCGGCCGCGGCGTCCGGTGGTCCTGCCCTCACCCCGGGGCTCGCGGGGCTCTGGCGTCTCCACGGAGTCCGTGATCCCAGCCACTCGTCCTCACCTGATCCCGGTCATGGTCATAGGCCGCCCGGCCACCCGGACGGCTATGCGTTTCGATGCGTGTAGCAGGGCCGGAGGGACTTGAACCCCCAACCGCTGGTTTTGGAGACCAGTGCTCTACCAATTGAGCTACGACCCTTTGCCGCGTGGTGTCCGACAACGTACCGCATCGAGCACCACCGGTGAGGAGTGTACGTGGTGAATCGGCGGGCGTCGAACGGTTCCTGGGGCGGCCGAGGGGGATACCGGGATACCCCGTGCCGCCGCCCGCGGCCGTCTGGGAGCATGCCTGCATGAGCCTCGCATCCTCCTCCACCCCCGCAGCGCGCCGGGTCTCGGCCCGGATCGGCGCGATCTCCGAGTCCGCCACCCTCGCCGTCGACGCGAAGGCGAAGGCCCTGAAGGCCGCCGGGCGCCCGGTGATCGGCTTCGGCGCCGGGGAGCCGGACTTCCCCACCCCCGAGTACATCGTCGAGGCCGCTGTGGCGGCCTGCCGCACCCCGAAGTACCACCGGTACACCCCGCCCGGCGGCCTGCCGGAGCTGAAGGAGGCGCTGGTCGCCAAGACCCTGCGCGACTCCGGCTACCAGGTCGAGGCGAGCCAGGTGCTGGTGACCAACGGCGGCAAGCAGGCGATCTACGAGGCGTTCGCCGCGCTGCTCGACCCGGGTGACGAGGTGATCGTCCCGGCCCCTTACTGGACGACCTACCCGGAGTCGATCCGCCTGGCCGGCGGCGTCCCCGTCGAGGTGGTCGCCGACGAGACCACGGGCTACCGGGTCTCCGTCGAGCAGCTGGAGGCCGCGCGCACCGAGCGCACGAAGGTGCTGCTGTTCGTCTCGCCGTCCAACCCGACGGGCGCGGTCTACGACCGGGAGCAGACCGAGGCGATCGGCCGCTGGGCCGCCGAGCACGGCCTGTGGGTGCTGACCGACGAGATCTACGAGCACCTGGTGTACGGCGGGGCCACCTTCTCCTCGCTGCCGGTGGTCGTGCCCGAGCTGGCCGACCGCTGCGTGGTCGTCAACGGCGTGGCCAAGACTTACGCGATGACGGGTTGGCGCGTGGGCTGGATGATCGGCCCCAAGGACATCGTCAAGGCGGCCACCAACCTCCAGTCGCACGCGACCTCCAACGTCAGCAACGTCGCGCAGGCCGCCGCCCTGGCCGCGGTCTCCGGCGACCTGGCCGCCGTGGCCGAGATGCGGGAGGCGTTCGACCGCAGGCGCCGCACGATCGTGCGCATGCTGAACGAGATCGAGGGCGTCACCTGCCCCGAGCCCGAGGGCGCGTTCTACGCCTACCCCTCGGTGAAGGGGCTGATCGGCAAGGAGATCCGCGGCCGGCGCCCGGCCGACAGCCTGGAGCTGGCCGGGGTGCTGCTGGAGGAGGCCGAGGTGGCGGTCGTTCCCGGCGAGGCCTTCGGAACGCCGGGCTACCTGCGGCTGTCCTACGCGCTGGGCGACGACGACCTGATCGAGGGCGTTTCCCGGCTGCAGAAGCTGCTGGCCGAGGCCCGCGACTGACGCGCGCCCGCCGCGCCGGGGCCGCCCCGGTGCGGCGGGTGTTCGGGCGGGCGCCCTCCCGGGGCATTCGCTTTGGCGCACTCCGGGGGCGTGCGGCAAGATCGGGCAATGGACCGACCTGCACCCCCCGCACCACCCCCGCGGGACATCCGCTCGCTGCCGAAGGCCCACCTGCACCTGCACTTCACCGGCTCGATGCGGCCGGGCACGCTGCTGGAGCTGGCCGACAAGTACGGCGTGCACCTGCCCGAGGCGCTGCGCGGAGGGAAGCCGCCCCGGCTGCGGGCCACGGACGAGCGGGGCTGGTTCCGCTTCCAGCGGCTGTACGACATCGCCCGCTCCTGCCTGCGGGAGCCGGAGGACATCCGGCGGCTGGTGCGCGAGGCGGCCGAGGAGGACGTGCGGGACGGCTCCCGGTGGCTGGAGATCCAGGTCGACCCCACCTCGTACGCGCCCCGGCTCGGGGGCCTGACCGCGGCGCTGGAGATCATCCTCGACGCGGTGGAGGCCACCTCGCGGGAGACGGGCCTGGGGATGCGCGTGCTGGTGGCGGCGAACCGCATGAAGCACCCGCTGGACGCCAGGACCCTGGCCCGGCTCGCGGTGCGCCACCGGGACCGCGGGATCGTCGGCTTCGGCCTGTCGAACGACGAACGCCGGGGCTTCGCGCGGGACTTCGACCGGGCGTTCGCCATCGCGCGGGAGGGCGGGCTGCTGGCGGCGCCGCACGGCGGGGAGCTGGCGGGCCCGGCCAGCGTGCGGGACTGCCTGGACGACCTGCGCGCGGCGCGGATCGGGCACGGGGTGCGCGCGGCGGAGGACCCGCGACTGCTGGAGCGGCTGGCGGAGGCGCGGGTGGCCTGCGAGGTGTGCCCGGCCTCGAACGTCGCGCTGGGCGTGTACGAGACGCCGGGGGACGTTCCGCTGCGGACGCTGTGGGACGCGGGCGTTCCGGTGGCGCTGGGGGCGGACGACCCGCTGCTGTTCGGCTCGCGGCTGGCGGACCAGTACGCGATCGCGCGCGAGCACCACGGCTTCACGGACGCCGAACTGGCCGAGCTGGCGCGGCAGTCGGTGCGGGCCTCGGCGGCGCCGGTGGACGTGCGGGAGAAGATCCTGGTGGAGATCGACGAGTGGCTGGCGCTCTAGCCGGCGCGTGTCCGCGGCCCCGCGCCCATCGGCACGCGGGCGCGTCCCCGCGTGCGGGCGGGGCGGGCGATTCGTGTCTCTCTGACAAATCAGCCGCACGCCCGGTGACGGATCCTGGCCGGACGGGCGACCCGGACGAGGGACCGCAGCCGAGCCCCGGGCAGGTGAGCGTCCGCTGCGGCGGCCCGCAGGGGCCGGGCGCGGCCCGGACGGCGCAGATGCGGTACCCCGCGCTCTTCGGCCCGCCCGACCTCGGCGTCCAGGGACCGGCCTGCGCCACGGTGCTCCCCGGCTGAGTGACGACGACCTCCGGGAGCGTGTCGCGCCCCCTAGAGGGAAACGCCCACGAACACGGGCTCGTTGACCAGCGTCACGCCGAACGCCTCGCGCACGCCGTCGCGCACCTCGCGCGCCAGGGCCAGCAGGTCGGCGGTGCGGGCGCCGCCGCGGTTGGTCAGGGCCAGGGTGTGCTTGCCGGAGATGCGGGCGGGCCCGGCGCCGTGGCCCTTGGGGAAGCCGGCCCGCTCGATCAGCCAGGCCGCGGAGGTCTTGGCGCGGCCCTCGCCCGCGGGGTAGGCGGGCGGGGCCGCGCCGGGCCCGAGGCGGCGGGCGGCACGCTCGGCGAAGGCGGCGAACTCGGCTTCGGTGAGCACGGGGTTGGTGAAGAAGGACCCGGCCGACCAGGTGTCGTGGTCCTCGGGGTCGAGGACCATGCCCTTGCCGGTGCGCAGCTTCAGCACGGCGTCCCTGGCGTCGGCGGCGGGCACCCGCGCGCCCGGCTCGACGCCCAGCAGGCGGGCGGCCTCGGCGTAGCGCAGCGGCGCGGACAGGCCGCCGGCGTCCTCCAGCGCGAAGCGGACGCGCAGCACGACGAAGCGCTCGGGCTCGGCCTTGAACCGGCTGTGCCGGTAGGCGAAGCCGCAGTCCTCGTTGCGCAGGGTCCGCACGGCCCGCTCGGCGCGGTCGTAGGCGACGACCTCGGTGAGGACGGAGGAGACCTCCTGGCCGTAGGCGCCGACGTTCTGGATCGGGGTGGCCCCGGCCGAGCCGGGGATCCCGGCCAGGCACTCAAGACCGGCGAGCCCGGCCTCGACCGTGCGGGCGACGGCGGCCCCCCAGTTCTCCCCCGCGGCCAGCTCCAGACGGGTGCCGTCCAGGTCGGCGCCGGTGGTGGCGATCCGCAGGGCGGTGCCGCGGAAGCCCTCGTCGGCGATCACCAGGTTGCTCCCGCCGCCGACCAGGAGCAGCGGCTCGCCGGCCGCGTCCGCCTCCGCGACGGCCGCGACGACCTCCTCGTCGGAGTGGGCGGTCAGCAGCCGGTCCGCGGGGCCTCCCAGCCGCAGCGTGGTCAGCGGTCCGAGCGGGGCGTTGCGGGTCTCCTGCACCCGGCCAGGATAGGCGCTCCCCGGCCCCGGGTCCCGGGAGCCGGGGAGCGCGACCCCCTGGGGGTGAGGTCAGACGCGCCCCGCCGGGACCGGCTCGCGCGCGGGCCGGTCCGCGTCCTGCCCGGCGGCCGGGGGCCGCGGGGCGCGGCGGGCGCGGGGGGTGAGGAGGATGGCGGCGGTGGCCGCGACCAGGGCGGCGACGCCGACCCACAGCGCGGGCACCAGCCCGTCGGTGAACGCCCGGGGCGTGGCGTAGCCGCCGCGCGAGGCGAAGACGGAGGCCAGGACCGCGACGCCCAGGGCGCCGCCGACCTCGCGCAGGGCGTTGTTCACCCCGGAGGCGATGCCCTGCTGCTCGGCCGGGACCGCGCCCATGGCCATCGCCCCGGTGGGCGCGAAGAACAGGGCCATGCCCACGCCGCACAGGACGAACGCCGGGACCTGGCTGACGTAGCTCACCGCCGGGTCGGCCAGCACCGCGAGCCAGCCCACGCCCACGGCCATCAGCCCCAGGCCCCAGGCGACGACCGGCCGCCCGCCGATCCGGTCGGTCAGAATCCCGGCGACCGGGGCGACGAGCATCGGCATCGCGGTCCACGGCAGCATCCGCAGCCCGGCCTCGGTGGGCGAGTAGCCCTGGATGAGCTGGAGGAACTGCGTCAGCAGGAAGATCGAGCCGAACATGCCCGCGTACATCAGCAGGCTGGAGAGGTTGACGGCGGTGAACGCCCGGGAGCGGAAGAAGCGCATCGGCAGCATCGGCGCGGGCGCGCGCAGCTCCCAGGCCACGAAGGCGCCCAGGGCCGCGCCGCCGAGCAGGAAGCCGGCCAGGACGGGGCCCGAGGTCCAGCCGTGCTCGTGGCCGCGGACGATGGAGAGCACGACGCCGAACAGGCCGGCGCTGGCCAGCAGCGTGCCGGGCAGGTCGAGCCGGGCGCCCGCCCCGCGGCTCTCGGCCAGCCGGAGCCGGACCAGCGGGTAGAGGGCCACGCCCAGGGGGACGTTCAGCCAGAAGATCCACTGCCAGGAGATGTGTTCGGTCAGGGCGCCGCCGATCAGCGGCCCGGAGGCGACGGCCATGCCCTGGACCGCGCCCCAGACGCCGAACGCCGCGCCGCGCCGCTCGGGCGGGACGACGGCGGCGATGAGGGTGAGGCTGAGGGGCACCAGCAGAGCGGCCCCGGCGCCCTGGGCGGCGCGCGCGGCGATCAGCGCGCCGGTGGAGCCGGCCAGGGCGGCGGCGGCCGAGGCGGCGGTGAACAGCAGGACGCCCAGGCCGAAGACGCGGCGGCGGCCGAGGCGGTCCCCGAGCGCGGCGCCGAGCAGCAGCAGGCAGGCGAAGGGGAGGGTGTAGCCGTTGACGATCCACTCCAGCTCGGCGAGGCCGCCGCCGAGGTCCTCGCGGATGACGGGGAGGGCGGTGGTGACGACGAGGTTGTCCAGGGCGGCCATGAAGGTGGCGGCGCTGGTGAGGACCAGGGTCCAGGCGACGAGCCCGCGGCGGGGCGGGGCGGGGGCGGTTCCGGTTTCCATGGCGGTGCGTGCCTTTCTGGGGGGCGGGCAGCCTCGGATTAGTGATCGGTCAATAACTTTTGCGGGCAGACGGGTGCGCCGTCACGGGGACGGCGCGCGGGGCGCCGCCCCTCAGGAGGCGCCGGGGTCGATGCGGGGCGGGCAGGCCACCCACACCCGGTGGTCGGGCGGGAAGCCCTGGGCCAGCAGGACGTTGATCAGCATGCCGTGGGCGAAGAAGTCCCAGGTCTCGGCGTCGTCGGCCCCCAGGAGCAGCCGGGAGGCGTCCCACAGGTCGGTGAACGCGGCGCGCAGCCGGTCGGCGAACGGCCGGTCCCCCGCCTCGTCGGCCGCGTGCCCGGCGACGTGCATCTGGAGCTGGAACAGGACCCGCTCGCGGTCCACCACCAGCGCCTGGTACGCGTCGCCCATCGCCTCGCGGGCCTCCTCGGGCGGCAGGCCGCGGCCGGCCTCCTCGAAGACCTGCCGGATGTCGAGCGTGCAGCGCTCGGCGGCGGCCAGGAAGATCTCCCGCTTATCGGGGAAGAGGCGGAAGAGGTACGGCTGCGAGACACCCGCGCGGCGGGCGATGGCGGCGGTGGAGGTGCCGGCGTAGCCGCCGCGGGCGAACTCGGTGATCGCCGCGCGGACGACGCTGACGCGCCGCTCGTCGGCGCTCATGCGGGGGCTGTCTCGGGCCATGGGGAGGAAGTTAGTGCTCAATCACTAACTACGCAAGGGGCTGCTCCGCGCGGGCTGTGCGAGGGGCTCCGCCGAGGCACGCTGCCCCCGGCCCGCGCGGGCGCGGCGGCCCGGGGACGGCGGGTGGGGGGTGAGGCGGGCGGAACGTCCGGCCTCGCGCCGGCCGCGCCGGGACCGCCCGGCGTCGGGCGGGGCCCGGCGCCGGGGCGTCCGGCATCAGGCATCAGGCGTCGCGGGGCGTCAGGCGGAGCGTCTCCACTCAGGCCAGGCGGACGACCGCGCGGGCCACGCCCAGGACCTTCTGGCCGTCGCTGTGCGCGGTGAGGTCCACCCGCACGGTGCGGGCCTCGTCGTCCAGCTTGGCGGCCACCTTCGCGGTCACCTCGATGACGGCGCCCTTCTCGTCGTCGGGCACCACGACCGGCCGGGTGAACCGCACGCCGTACTCGACCACCGCGGCCGGGTCGCCGGCCCAGTCGGTGACCACGCGGACGGCCTCGGCCATCGTGAACATGCCGTGCGCGATGACGTTGGGCAGCCCGACCTCGCGGGCGAACCGCTCGTTCCAGTGGATCGGGTTGAAGTCCAGCGAGGCCCCGGCGTAGCGGATCAGCGTGGCGCGGGTCACGGGGAAGGTGGCCGGCGGCAGCTCGGTGCCGGGCTCGACGTCGGCGTACGCGATCCGCGCGGTCATCGGGCGGCCTCCGTGGCCCCGGCGGACTCGGCGGCTTCGTCCAGGCTGCGGGCCACGAGCTTGGTGAACGCGGTCACGACGTGCTCGCCGGAGACGTCGTGCACCTCCCCGCGGACGTCGAGGATCTCGTTGCCCGCCATGGACTTGACGGCCTCGATGGTCGAGGTGACCGACAGCCGGTCCCCGGCGCGCACCGGGCGGCTGTAGACGAACTTCTGGTCGCCGTGGACGACGCGGGAGTAGTCCAGGCCCAGCTCGGGGTCGTGGATCACGGCCGTGGCCGCCTGGAAGGTGATGGCGAAGACGAAGGTGGGCGGGGCGATCACGTCCGGGTGGCCGAGGCCCCGGGCGGCCTCGGGGTCGGTGTAGGCCGGGTTCGCGTCGCCGATCGCCTCGGCGAACTCGCGGATCTTCTCCCGGCCCACCTCGTACGGCTCGGTGGGCGGGTAGCTCCGCCCGGCGAAGGACTGGTCGAGGCCCATCGGCGTGAATCCCCCTGCTCGTCGTTCGGTCGTCGGTCCCCGCGGATCGAAGCGAGGCCGCCCCCTGGGGCGGGAGCGGCCTCGGCGACGTATGAGCGTGTGAGAGCCCGGTCAGCGGGTCTCGCGGTGCGCGGTGTGCGAGTTGCACCGCGGGCAGTGCTTCTTCATCTCCAGGCGGTCCGGGTCGTTGCGCCGGTTCTTCCTGGTGATGTAGTTCCGCTCCTTGCACTCCACGCAGGCCAGCGTGATCTTCGGGCGGACGTCGGTGGCAGCCACGTGAGTGCTCCTTGACGGGCGGACGGGTCGAACACTTGTTGAACACAGAGAGAGTAGCCGATCCGAGGACCGACCCCGTAATCGGCTACTTGAGGTAGCGGCGACCGGACTCGAACCGGTGACACAACGATTATGAGCCGTTTGCTCTACCGACTGAGCTACGCCGCCATGGGGTGCAACCCCAGAGCCCCAAAACGGAATCGAACCGTTGACCTTCTCCTTACCATGGAGACGCTCTGCCGACTGAGCTATTGGGGCGAGCGCTCAAGAGATTACACGCATCGGCGCCCAGGACGAAATCCGTATAGGCGGGAACAACCGCCCCCTACGCTCCCGGTGATGCCCGAGCCCCTTGCCGAGCCCTTCCCGGCCTCCCCCGATCAGCCGCTGGTGCTGTGCGGCGCGCGGCTGCCCGACGGCCGGACCGCGGACGTCACGCTGCGCGCGGGCCGCGTCGCGGACGTCGCCGAGGCCGGCGCCCCGGCCGTTCCCCCGGCCGTTCCCGTGCCCGCCGCGCGCCGCGTCGACCTGGCCGGCTACCTGCTGCTCCCCGCCCCGGCCGAGCCGCACGCCCACCACGACACCGCCCTGACGGACGGCGCCCCGCGCCCGGCCCTCACCGGCCCCCACGACCCCGCGGGGACGCGGCGGCGGATCACCGAGGCCGCCCTGATCCAGCTCGCCCACGGCGCCACCGCGCAGCGCAGCCACATCCGCTGCGACCGCGGCCTGGCCGCGCTGGACGCCGCCCTGGCCACCGCCCGCGCGCTGCGCGGCCTGGCCGAGCTGTCGTTCGTGGCCACGTCCGGCCCCGGCCCGCTGACCGGCCGGGCGGGCGCGGAGAACCGGGCGCGGCTGCGGGAGGCCGCCCGGCGCGGGGCCCGCGCCCTGGGCTGCTGCCCCGACCTGGACCCGGACCCGGACGGCTGCGCCGAGGTGCTGCTGGGCCTGGCCGCCGACCAGGGGCTGGCCGCCGACCTGCACACGGCCGCGGCCGACCCGGTGCGGCTGGCCCGGCTGGCCGCCGCGGCCTCCGGCCTGCCGCCCGCCTCCCCGCTGCTGATCGGGCCCGCGGCCGGCCTGGCGCGGGTGCCGCGCCGCGCGGCCGGGCGGGCCGCGGAGCGGCTGGCGGCGGCCGGGGTCGGCGTGGTCGCGCTCCCGCAGGGCCCGTGCGGGCTCGCGGGCCCGGCCGCGCGCGGGGCCGCGACGCCGGTGCGGCTGCTGGCCTCGGCCGGGGTGCGGGTGACGGCCGGGGCGGGGGCGCTGCGGGATGCGGCCAACCCGGTGGGCCGCGGCGACCCGCTGGAGGCCGCCTACCTGCTGGCGGCGCGCGGCGACCGGCCCCCGGCCGAGGCGTACGCCGCGGTCAGCGGCCGGGCCAGGCGGGCGCTGGGGCTGCCGGAGGTCCGCGTGGCCCCCGGCTACCCGGCCGAGCTGCTGGCCGTGCGCGGCGAGAGCATCGCCTCGGCGCTCAGCCAGGGCGTCAGCCGCCTGGTCGTCCACCGCGGCCGGATCGTGGCCCGCACCAGCGCGGTGCGGGAGTTCGCGGGAACGCCGGGCCCTGGCGTTCCCGGGGTTCCGCGGCAGGCGACGGGCTAGCGTTGCGGCGGCCCCGCGGGGGGTGCCCGGTCGTCGGCCCCCGATGCCCGCCCGGGACGTTGACCACGGGCGTTGACCCCCGGCGTTGGCCCGGCGCGTTACGGTCGCAGGTATGCGCACAGTCATCGCTGGAGGACACGGGAAGATCGCCCGCCGCCTGGAGCGCCTGCTGGCCGGCCGCGGGGACCAGGTCTCCGGGCTGATCAGGCAGCCGAGCCAGGCGGGCGCGGTGCTCGCCGCGGGGGCCGAGCCCGTGGTCTGCGACCTGGAGTCGGCCGCCGCCGAGGAGGTGGCCCTGCACCTGGAGGGCGCGGACGCGGCCGTCTTCGCCGCCGGCGCGGGCCCGGGCAGCGGCGCGGCCCGGAAGGACACGGTGGACCGCGGCGCCGCGGTGCTCTTCGCGGACGCGGCCGAGCAGGTGGGAGTGCGACGCCTGCTGGTGGTCTCCTCGATGGGCACCGACGAGGAGCCGCCGCCGGGCACGGACCCGGTGTTCGCCGCCTACCTGCGGGCCAAGGCCGCGGCCGACGAGAACATCCGTGCCAGGACCGGCCTGTACTGGACGATCCTGCGCCCCGGCCGCCTCACCGACGACCACGGCACCGGCCGGGTGCTGCTCTCCGCCTCGGGCGCGCCCCGGGGCGCGGTGACCCGCGACGACGTCGCGGCCGTGCTGCTGGCGCTGCTCGACCAGCCGGCGACGGCGGGCCTGACGCTGGACCTGGTCAACGGGGAAACGCCCATCCCGGCCGCGGTGGCCGCGGTGGCGACGGGGGACTGACCCCCGGCCGGGCGCCCCGGCCGCCCGCTGACCGCCCCAGGCCGCCGGCGCGCGCCGGGGCGTAACCCGGCGCGGGTATCGTCCGTTCGCGTGAAGCCATCCGGCCCGGCCCTCCGGGCGCTCGCGGTGACGGCCGCCGCCGCCCTCGGCGTGCTCGGCACCGCCCTGGCCCTGGACGGCCGCGCCGCCGGGCCCGACCGCCCGCGCGAGGACGGGCGTTCCACCGGCCCGGCCGCCGGGCCCGCCTGCGAGTCCTCCGTGCCCTTCGCCGCCGGGCAGGGCGGCTACGCGGCCTTCCGGATACCCGCGGCGGTGGCAACGCCGGGCGGCGCGCTGCTGGCGTTCGCCGAGGGGCGCCGGGACGGGGCGGGTGACACGGGCGCGATCGACGTGGTGGCGCGGCGCTCGGCGGACGGCGGCTGCACCTGGGGCCCGCTGACCGTCGTGGCGGCCGGCGGCTCCGACACCCGGGGGAACCCCACGCCGGTGGCCGACCCGGCGACGGGCCGGGTCGTCCTGCTGACCACCTTCAACGGCGGCGGGTCCACCGAGGCGGAGATCATGCGCGGGGAGGTGACGGCCGGGGAGGGGCGCCGGGTCTTCGTGCAGATCAGCGAGGACGACGGGCGGACGTTCGGCGCCTCCCGGGAGATCACCGACGACGCGGCGCTGCCCGGCTGGCGCTGGTACGCCACCGGGCCCGGCCACGGGATCGCGCTGACGGGCGGGGAGCACGCCGGGCGCCTGGTGATCCCCGCCAACCACTCCGCGTCACCGCCCGCGGGCTCGCCGGACACCGGACTTGAGCCGCGGTACTACGGGGCGCACGCGCTGATCAGCGACGACGGCGGGGAGAGCTGGCGGATCGGGTACGTGGCGGACGAGTACACCGGCGACCTCAACCCCAACGAGTCCCAGGTCGCCGAACTCCCCGACGGCCGCCTCTACTTCAGCGCCCGCGACCAGAACGGCACCGGGCGGGGCCACCGCGCGGGCGCCTGGTCCGCGGACGGCGGGGAGTCCCTGGAGGCGCCCTACGCGGCGCAGCACGACCTGGACGCGGTGCCGGTCGTGCAGGGCAGCGTCCTCCAACTGCCCGGCGGCCCGCTGCTGTTCTCCGGTCCGTCCGTGCCGGAGGAGCGCCGGGCGCCGGCCGTCTGGCGCAGCGACGACGGGGGCCGGACGTTCCGCCCGGCCGCGAGCCTGTCCCGGCTCCCCGCCGCCTACTCCGACCTGGTCCCGCTGGAGGACGGAACCGCCGGGGTCCTCTTCGAGACGGGCGAGCAGGGCCCCTACGAGCGCATCGAGTTCCGCCGCCTGGGCCCGCTCTGAGGGAACGCCCTGGGCCACGCGCCCGCCGAACTCCCTTCAGAAGGCCGTGAGCTGGGCGCCGGGCCGCCCCTCCCCCGGGGCCCGGAGGGCGCCCTCGTGGGCTAGCAGGGCGCGCTTGCGCTCCAGGCCGCCGCCGTAGCCGGTGAGGGAACCGTCGGAGCCGAGCACGCGGTGGCAGGGGACGATGACGCCGAGGGGGTTCTTGCCGTTGGCCAGGCCCACGGCCCGCGAGGCGGTGGGCCGGCCGATGTGCGCGGCGAGGCGGGCGTAGGTCCAGGTGCTCCCGTAGGGGATGTCGAGCAACGCCCGCCACACGCGCCGCTGGAACTCCGTGCCCCGGGGCCGCAGCGGCAGGTCGAAGACCTCGCGCCGCCCCGCGAAGTACTCCGCGAGCTGCCGGGCGGTCTCGGCGAACGGCGCCCCGGCCGCCCCGACTTCGGCCGCCGTGCGCGGCCCGAAGAGGGAGGCGTCGGGCCGGTGGCGCTGGTCCTCCATGTAGAGGCCGACCAGCCACTCCCCCTCGGCCACCAGCGTGAGGGGGCCGCAGGGGCTGTCGACCAGGGCGTGGGAGCGCTCGGCGGGCGTGGCCCGGGTCGGCATCGGGGTCCTCCTCGGACGGCTGACGGAAGGATGCGGCGCCCGGCCGGGCGGCGCCCCCACAAGTCTGCGGCACCGGCGCCGGCTCCCGGCACGCGGCGGCCCGTTCCCGGCCCCGGCGCCTATCCCTGGCGCTCGATGGCGCCGACCAGGATGGTCACCAGCTCGTCCAGCACCTCGTCCAGCGTGGCCTGGATGTACCCCGCGGACCAGTCGTAGAGCAGGCCGTTGACGGCGCTGATGAAGGCGTGGACGGTCAACCGGTAGTCGCGCGACGGGACTTCGCCGCGCTCGATGGCCAGTTTCACCTCGGCGAGCACGAGTTCGGCCCAGGTGCGGCGCGTCTCCAGGCGGCGGCGCTCCAGGTCCGCGCTGACGCCGACCACTTCGACGAACATCACCCGCACGCGCCGGGGGTCGTCCGCCACCACCCGGGCGTAGGCGCGGAACGCCTCGACGGCCCGCTCGGCGTAGCCGGCGTCCGCGGCGCGGGCCAGGGCCTCGGCCGCGGCCTCGGCGGCGCGGGCGTTGCCCTCCCGGTGGAGCTGGACCAGCACGTCCTCCAGGTTGCGGAACTCCTCGTAGAACTGCCTGGTGGACAGGTCGGCCCGCGCGCACACCGCGGCCACGCTGGAGGCCCGGTAGCCGGGTTCGTCCCCGAAGAGCTGGAGGGCCGCGTCGAGCAGCCGGCGGCGGCGCTCGGCGCGCCGCTCCTCCGGCGACTTGCCCCCGTAGGGGCGGGTGGATCGTCTGGCGGCGCCGGGCACGCGTCTCTCCTTCGCTCGGGCGTCGGCCAATTCTCGCTTGCAGCGGTCTTGCCGCCCGCGCGCCAGGCCCTTACCGTCTAGTAGCCCAATCTGAAACGCGTACGTTTCTGTTCCCCGGCCCGGCAGCACCGTACGCCCGCCGCGCTCCGGCCGTCGCGGCCCCCGACCCGGAGGATTCATGAACCGAGCCCCCACCTCCCATCGCCGTCCCCGGACCCTGCGCCGCGTCCTGATCGCCGCCGCGGCCGGTGTGGCCGCCCTCGCCACCGCCCTGACCGCCCTGCCCGCCGCCCAGGCCGGGGAGAGCGGCGGGGAGAGCGGCGGGGAGGAGGCCCCGCGCTACGAGGTCGGCGGACTGCCCGACGCCCTCGGCAACTTCTTCCTCAGCCCCGGCGCGGTGGAAGGGGCCAACGACTGGGAGTGCGAGCCCTCGGCCGAACACCCCGAGCCCGTCGTCCTGGTGCACGCCACCGGGGTGAACCTCGGCGCCAACTGGGCCCAAATATCGCCGACTCTGGCCAACGAGGGCCACTGCGTCTACGGCTTCAACTACGGCATGGGCCTGCTGTCGATGTTCGGGCGGATCGGCGGCCTGCGCGACGTGGCCTCCTCGGCCGGCACCCTGGACGCCTTCGTGGACCGGGTCCTTGAGGCCACGGGCGCCGAACAGGTCGACCTGGTCGGCCACTCCCAGGGCGGGATGATGCCGCACTACTACATCAAGCGCCTCGGCGGCGCCCCGCTGGTGGACGACTTCGTCGCGATGGTCCCCAGCAACCACGGCACCACCCTCAGCGGCCTGACCACCATCGGCGAAACGCTGGGCCTGCTCGGCCTGGTCAACGGCTTCTTCGACCTGGCCGGCCTGGAGGGCCTGCGGGACCAGGAGGTGGGCTCCGAGTTCATGGAGGCCCTGTTCGCCGACGGCGACACCGTCCCGGGCGTGGACTACACCGTCATCACCACCCGCAACGACGCCGTCGTCACGCCGTACACCAACAGCCTCCTGGACGGCCCGGACGTCACCAACATCGAGCTCCAGGAGCAGTGCCCCGACAACCCCGTCGGCCACGTCGGCGTCGCCTTCGACGGCCCCACGGTCCAGAACATCGTCAACGCCCTGGGCGCGGACGACCCGGACTTCCAGCCCGCCTGCGAGGACTTCGGCCCGTCCCTCTGATCCGCCTCACCCGCAGGACACCCAACTCCCGCCGCCCGCGCGGGGGAACGGCCCCTCCGCGCCCCGCCGACTCCACCGGCCCGGGCGGGGCGCGGAGGGGAGCGGGTCGGCGTGACCGAGGGCGTTCGACCGCTCGGCGCTCAGTATCCGGCGTCGTGCCCGTCCGCCAGGCCGTCGAGCCCGTGGAACGCGTCGCCGTCCCCCTCGGCCGCGAAGGACGTTCCGCCGTGCCCGTGGTGGTCCTCGTACCCGTGCCCGTGGTGGTCCTGGTCCCCGTGCGGGTCGTCGCGGTCCTCGGGGTCGTCGTGGTCCTCGGGGTCGTGGCGCCCGTCGGGGTCGTGGCGCCCGTCGGGGTCGGGGCTCCCGTAGGGGTCGTGGAGGGCGCCCGGCCCCCGGGCCCCGGAGCCCCTGCCGGGTTGTCCGGGCCGCAGGGGGTGCCCGCCGCCGGGGGGCGCCCCGCCCGCAACCAGCACGTCGAAATGCGGTGAGCCGCCGCCCCCCTGCCGCCCGAGCAGGTACGCGCCAAGGGCCATCGCCGCGTCGCCCCGGCCCGCGGCGCCGGACCCGCCCCGCAGCTCCGCCCCGCCCGGGCGGGACTCGCGCGGCACCTCCGCCCCCGGCGGCTCGCCGCTCAGGGGCGGCGCCGGCGGCGGCCTGTCAGCCGGCCCCGCGCCGCCCGGCTCGTGCAGCTCCACCCAGGCCGGGCGCGGGACACCCTTCAGCATCACCCGCACCTCCCCGAACGTCGCGGGGTCCAGACCCCCGTATCCCTGGCTGACGACCTCGCCGTACAGGTAGCTCCCGACCGCGAAGAGCAGCGTCGCCCCCGGCGCGCCGTTCAGCGGGACCTTCAGATCCTCCGCGTCGGCCAGCCCGCATGCCTCCCGGACGGCCGCGCCGGTCCACCCGGCGCCCACCTGGTAGTCGGCCACGCCGAAGGCCATCGCCACCCGCAGCCGCAGCCGCGCCTCCGGCAGACGGCTGGCGTTGTCCGCGTCCAGCGCGAGCTTCAGGCAGCGCAGCAGGCCGGGCACGGCCCGTGTCACCGAGGTGCCGTGCGGCAGGACCAGCAGCTCCCCGTCCCCGCGCTCCTGCCGTTCGCACGCGTCGCGCCGCACCCCGGCGTCGCGGCACGCCTGCTCCATCACGGCCAGCCACCGCCGCTGGTCGCGCTTCTGCTCGGGAACGGTCCCGCGGCCCGAGCCGTGCGTGTCGAGGACGAAGCACAGCCGGGGAACGCCGTCCTCCGCGCCGTTCGCGAAATCCATGGGAACACCTCGCAGTCGGGCCGGCCGCGGGGGCCGGCGAGGGCGCTCGGTCCGTCAGTTGTGCCACACCGGCGGCCGGGCGGCAACCGGCCGCACGAAGGTGCTCCGGCCGGGAACTTCCGGCCCCTCCGGGCGATCGAAGGGGGGAACGGCGGTTCGCGACACCCCGGCCGGGTCCGGGCCGGCGGGCCGTCCGCGCACGGCCCGCCCGCGACGAGGCGGGGAAGCAAGGCGAGCGAGGAGGAGGTGTCCGGTGACCGAAACCGGGGACGAACCCGTACTGTGCGTGGATTTCGGGACCAGCACGACACAGGCGGCCCTGCTGTCCGGCGGGCGCGTACTCCTCCTGCACGACCCGGCCGGCGGAACCGCCAACTGGCCTTCCGTGGCCCTGGCGGACGGCTCTGGCCTGCTCTTCGGCGCCGCCGCGGAGCGGCGCAAGCGGACCCGGCCCCGCCTCTACCGCCCGGAGTTCAAACGGGACCTGGGCCGGGACGCGCCGATCCGGCTCGGCGAGGCCGAGTACACGGCCGCGCAGTTGCTGACGGGCCTGCTGCGGGCGTTGCGGGGGGAGGCGGAGCGGCTGGCGGGCCGCCCCGTGCGCGACGCGCTGATGACCTTCCCGGCGTCGTACGGCGTCACCGACCCCCGGCGCGCGGTCCTGCTCGCTGCGGCTGCCGAAGCCGGCTTCGACAGCGTGGAGTTGCTGCCCGAGCCCGTGGCCGCCGCGCTCGCACCGCCCGCCGGGCCGCCGTTCGGCCCCGGCGACCTCGTCCTCGTCTACGACTTCGGGGGTGGGACGTTCGACACCGCGCTCGTGCGGGTCCGGGAGCCGGAGTACGAGGTGCTGGGCCACTCCGCGCTCGACGACTGCGGCGGTCGCGACCTGGACGCGGAGGTGCTGGAGTCGGTGCTGCGGCGCGTCCCGGGCCGGCCGGGGGCGGCGGACCCGGACGCCGCCCAGCGGGCGTGGCTGGACCTGGCGGACCTCTCCGTGGACCTGAAAGAGCAGCTCAGCAGCGGCGACACGGCCGAGGGGTTCACCCGCGACGACGTGCCCGTCACCCTGGACCGCTCCGAACTGGCCGGCAAGGCGGGGCGGCTTCTGGCCCGGACGGTCTACTGCTGCGAGGACCTGCTGGAAGCCTCAGGCACCCGGCGGGAGGAGCTGAGCGCCGTGCTGATGGTGGGCGGCAGCACCCGGAGCCCGGTCGTCGCCGACTTCCTGCGGGACGCCTTCCCCGTCCCCGTCCGCCAGGCCGAGGACGCGCAGCACGCCGTGGTGCGCGGCGCCTGCGCCTGGGCCGGGGGCGGGCCCGGCCGCGTGCTCAGACCCCGGCGCCCGCCCGCCGGCGCCCGCCCGCTGTCCTGGGACCTGCCCGGCGGCGAGGCAACGCTGGTGGACACCCTGGTCGCGAAGGGCACGCCGTACGAGGCCGGCGCCCCCCTGGCCCGCGTCCGCACGGCCGAGGGCACCCTCTACCGCCTCCTCGCGGACGCCCCCGGCACGGTTGCCACCTGGCACGCCGAGCCGGGAACGGCCCTCTTCAGCGGCGACTGGCTGGTGACGGCGGTGAACGCGGGGGCGTCCGGCGCGGCAGGCTTCCCCGGGGCGTCCGGGCAGCACGCGCCGGCACGGCTGGCGGCCGAGCCGGCGAAGACGGTGTGGACCGTGGCCGACGCCTCGGTGGGGGCGCTGGCGTTCAGCAGCAAGGGCATGTACCTCGCCACGGGCGACGACGCCGGAACCGCGGCGGTGTGGCGGCTCACCGACGGACAGCGGACCTTCGCCGCCGAGCACGACAGCCCGGTGACCGCGCTGGCCTTCGACGGGACGTCCCGGCTGGCCCGCGGCACGCGGAACGGCCGCGTCGCGGTCGCGGACCACACGCTCGGCCGCACCGCCTTCTCCACGGAGAGGGAACGGGAGGTGCGCGGCCTGGCGTTCAGCGCGAGCGGGGCTCTCCTCGCGGCCCGAACGGCGGACAGGACAGCGGACAGGACAGCGGCCAGGACTGCCGCGGGAACGGCCGCCGGGACGGCCGCGGACAGCACGGTCTGGCGCACGGACGGCTGGACGGAGGTGGAAACGGGCGCCCTGCCGCCGGAGGACCCGTGGGACAGCGCGCTCCCGGGGGACGGCGCGGCCGGGCCGCCGGGCGACGCGGCCGTCCTGGCGCGGCTCCGCGCGGCGGCCGGTGGCTCCGGCGAGGACCTGGCCGCCGTGTACGACCTGCTGCTCGGCCCCGACGCCGCTCCCCGGGTGCTCTTCGACTCCTCCGCGGTCCTCGTCCTGGGCGACCGCGCGGGCGGCGTCCTGCGGCTCCCCGCCCGGAACGTCCGCCTCGCCGCGATCAGCCGCCCAGGCCGCCTGATCGCCACCGCTCCGGCCGAGGGCGACGGGATCACGCTGTGGAGCCTCGACAGCGGCGAGGCTGTGCGCACGCTCAGCCTGGCGGGCGGGATCGCGGCCCTGGCCCTCAGCCGCGACGGCACCCGGCTGGCCGCCGCGGGGCACTCGGGCAAGGGCGAGGTCGCCGTCTGGACCCTCACCGAGGTGGCCCCCTTTCCGGTGCACGCCAGGGCCCAGCGGCCGGCGCCGCGCGCAGCGCCCGGATCACCGCCCGAGCCCCCCCACGAGCCGGGGCGCCCGCGCGCCGAGCCGCCGCCGCGGCGGCCCAGGCCGGCGCCGCCGCGCCCGAGGCCGAACGGCAGGGCTGGCGGCGGGAGCGTGAAGCGATGAGCAGCGCCGCAGGACCCGTGCTGGCCATCGACTTCGGAACGACGAGCACCCGCGCCGTCCTGTCCGACGGCGGCCGGGTGCGGCAACTGCGCGAGCCGGCGAGCGACGGGTGGTCCTGGCCCTCGTCCGTGTTCCTGGACGAGGGCGTGCCCCTGGTCGGGACGGCGGCCGAGCACCGCAAGCGGCTGGCGCCCGCCGCCTACCGCGACGAGCTCAAGCGCCACCTCGGCGAGGAGGTGCCGCTGGACCTCGGCGGCCGGGGTTACCGGCCCGGCCTGCTGGTCACGCTGCTGCTCCAGTCCGTGCGCCAGGAGGCGGAGCGGGTCAACGGCGCGCCGGTTGGCCGCAACGTCCTCACCTGCCCGGCCTCCTGGGGCCCGGCCGACCCCCGCCGCGAGGAGCTGCTGGCCGCGGCCGGGCGGGCCGGGATCGCGAGCCCGGATCTGGTCCCCGAGCCGGTGGCCGCCGCGCTGGCCCCGGTGGCGGGCGACCCCCTTCCACCGGGCAGCACGGTGCTGGTCTACGACTTCGGCGGCGGAACGTTCGACGCCGCGCTGGTCCGCCTGGGCGGCGGCGGGGCCGGGGAGGAAGCGGAGCACACCGTGCTCGGCTGCGCCGCGCTGGACGACTGCGGCGGGCGCGACCTGGACGCGGCCCTCGCCGCCCGGCTGCGCGCGAACGGCGGTGCGGCGCTGCGGGCGTTGCTGGAACGGGAGGGCGACGCGGGGCCGCGGGCGCGCCTGGAGCTGACCGGGTTCGCCCGCACGCTCAAGCACCGGCTGGGCGCGGAGGTCAGCGCCTCGGACGTCTTCCCCGGCTCCGGGCTGGTCGTCGGCCTCGACCGGCAGGAACTCCTTTCGTTGGCCCGGCCGTTGCTGGTCCGCACGACCGACTGCTGCGCACGGCTGCTGCGCCGGGCGGCGGACGAGGCGCGGACGGCGGGCGCCGAACCCCCGTCCGTGGACGCCGTGATCCTGGTCGGCGGCTCGTGCGAGCTGCCCGGCCTGCCGGAGCATCTGGCCGCAACGCTCCGGCTGCCGCTGCGGCGCCCGGAGGACCCCCGCACGGCCGTCTCCCAGGGCGCGGCGGCCTGGGCCTCGGGCGGGCCGGTGCTGACCGTCGCGGCCACCGGGCCGCTGCCGGACCGCACGCCCCTGTCCTGGCCGCTGCCCCCGGGCCCGGCGACGCTGCTGGAGTGGCGGGTCGGGCCGGGAGCCGCCTACGCCGCCGGCGAGGTGCTCGCCCGGGTGCGGGCCGCCGACGGCTCCCTGCTCGACCTGACCGCACCCCGCCCGGGCACCCTCCGCGCCCAGCACGCGCGCCCTGGCGCCCAAGTGGCAGGCGGCGACTGGCTGGTGACGGTCAGCGCGCTGCCGTCCCGGCCTTGAACGGACGGCCCGCGCGCCCCCGGACGGCCCGCGCGCCCCCGGGCGGGCCGGGCGGGGTCCCGCGTCACGCCGCGCCGTCCGGCGGCCTCATCTCCCGGCCCTTGCGCGGGAGTTCGTGCAGCAGATGCTCGTACGCCCGCACCACCGTCCGCGCGGCCTCGCGCGAGGGCCCGGAGAGGAGACCGGACTGCCAGCGCAGCAGCCAGGCGGTGTGGCGCTCGGCGGCGGCCTCGCGCAGCCGGGGCGCGGGCGTCGCGGAGGGCAGGCCGAGCCGCTGCTCGGGGCGGCGGCCGAACTCGCCCAGCGCGCGCCGCAGTTCCTCCCCCTCGGCGTCGGAGAACCGGAGCTGCCCGCCGTAGAGGGAGCGCAGGGCGGCCAGCTCGGCGAAGCCCGGCTCGTTGAGGGCCAGGTCCTCGATGACGCCGATGGCCCGGCGCAGCGCGGCGCGCTCGCGCGGCCCCAGCCCGGCGGCGAGGGTCTGCGGCATCCGCCGCACGCGGCCCAGCGCGGCGTCGAGCTTGAGCAGCGCGGCCCGGTGGCCGAAGTGGTCGCTCAGGCGCTCCCGCAGGGCCGTCATCCCGGTGTCCGCGAGCAGGCGCTCGCGCAGCCCTGCCACCGTCGCCCCGCCGCCGGCCTCGCGCAGCGCCCGGCAGGCGGCGTGGATGCCCCAGGCGCCGAAGCGGCGCCACAGCCGTTCCCGCTCCTCCTGCCGCAGCGGGAGCCCGTCGCCGGGCCCGGCGAAGACGGCGGCGGCGAACAGGGCGGCGTGCAGGCGGGGTTCGGGCAGGGCGGCGAGCTTCCCGAGCCGGGCCAGGTCGGCCTCGTCCAGCCCGGCGACGGCCTGCCCGGTGAGGCTGCACACCGGCAGCAGGTCGTAGAGGCGGCGGCGCAGGCCGGGGGTCTCGCGCAGCATCCGGCCCGCCAGTGCACGGCCGAGTTCCATCGGGTGCGGGCCGCCGGGCTCCCACTCCTGCTCGCACTTGGTGAGCACGCCGAGCGCGGTGAGGGGCGTGGCCGCGACGAACTCGGGCCCGAGGTACTGCGCCAGCAGGCGGCTGTCCCCGGCCGAGGGCCCGCGCACCGGCACGACGAACACCAGCCCGTCGGCCGAGGCGGCGTGGCGCAGCGTGGCGGACCGCACCTCGCCCGGGTCCAGGCCGAGGAACTCCAGGGTGTTGAGGGAGTCCTGGCCGAAGACGGAGTCCAGCCCCGGGGTGTCGATCAGCTCGAAGGCCCGCAGGTAGGGGCTCGGCAGCTCGACCACGATCTCCGCGATGCCGTCGATCTCCTCCGGCCGCCGCTCGCGGCGCACGGTCAGCTCCGCTAGCCGGCCAGGGTCGAACGGCCGAGGCGGCCGGCCGTCCTTGTAGCGCACGAGGAGGCGGGCCCGGGGGCCGTGGCGCAGCCGGTTGACGTTGTAGGTCAGCTCCTGGGAGCCGGTGGCCAGCCGCTCCTCCCCGATCAGGGCGTTGACGAGGGTGGACTTGCCGGTGCTGATGCGCCCCACGACGGCCACGCTCATGGTCCGCCGGGCCCGGTCACGTTCGGCAGCGAGGGCGCGGCGCAGCAACTCGGTGTCCTCGCCGCCGCGTTCGAGCAGGCCGACGGCGGTCTCGAACGCGGCGGCGACCCGCCGCTGAAGGGGCTCGCTCACGCGACGCCCTCGTCCGGGCGCGGCGTCTCCTCGCCTGACTCTGGCGTTTCCTCGCCGGAGCCCGGGGCGCTGTCGCCAGGGCCGGGCGTGCCCTCGCCGGGGTCCGGCGCGCTGTCGCCAGGGCCGGGCGTGCCCACCCCGGGGTCCGGCGCGCTGCCGCCCGCGTCGGGCGCTTCCGGCTCCGGCGCCCAGGCGCCCGCCGCCCCCGCCAGGCGGGCAGCGCGCGGGGCGAGTTCGGCCGCCGCCTCCTCGATCTCCTTCAACGGCACCTGCTCGCCAGCCAGTTCGGCGCGCCGCGCTGCCGCCTTCTCCTCCGTGGCGCGGATGCCGGCGCGCAGCCGGGCGAGGGTGTCGTCGATGCGCTCCCGCTCCCGGGCGATGCGGCTGTCGAAGTCGGCGGAGATGTCGGCGGCGAACGCGTCCACCATCCCCGCGACGACCGCTCCGGTGCCCGCCTCCCCCGCCTCGCGGGCGGTCCGCAGCTCGGCGCGCAACTGCTCGCGGCGCCGGGCCAGTTCGGCGGGCGGGATCTCCTCCTCGATCACCTCCTCCCACCGGGAGGCGGGGGTGACCTCCTCCTTCCGGATCAGGGTCTCGGTGACGGTGGGCGTGAAGACGTGCAGGGCGGCCTCCGCGGCCCGCCGCCCCCAGCGGCCCAGCAGCCTGCCGACGCCGTCCGCGAACCTCTGCTGCCGCTCGGAGCGCACGACGCGCGTCTCGGTGACCGTGCGGTACTCGGCGGGCGTGGAGTGGACGACGGTGCGGGTGGGGCGTTGCAGGCGGCCGAGCGCGCCCAGGTCCACGACGGCGGGGGCGGGCATCGCGCCCAGGGAGGCGTCGGCCAGCTCCAGGCTGAGGTCGCGGGCCAGGTCGCGCTGCGCGGCGGCGGCCTGCCGGTCGGCCCACTCCCCGACCGCCGCCAGGGCGGCGCCGAGGTCGCCGTTGACCCGGGCGGCCAGGGCCGCGGGGTCCTGGAGCAGGTCCACCACGTGCAGGTATTCCGCCTCCGCCCGGGTCCACACCCGCGCCAGCTCCTCGTCCGCACGCGCCCGCAGGCGGGTGCGCAGCTCCTCCAGGGCCTTGGTGAGCCGGGCCCGCCAGGGCGCCTCCTGGGCGGCCAGCTCGGCCAGGCGCGCGGACTCGCGTTCCACCTGGGAGGTCAGCTCCTCCAGCCTGGCGCCGCTGGCGTCGCGCAGCGCGACCTCCTCGGCGCGCAGCGGCTCCAGCAACGTCCGCAGCCCCGCGCCGAGTTCGCCCAGGGCCCCGCCGAGGAGCGCGCGGGCGCGGTGCCGGGCCAGGCGGTGCCACAGGGCCGCCTCCAGCTCGGGGAAGCCGGAGTGGCGCAGCAGGTCGTCGCCGCCCTCGGTCACCAGGTGGTGGAGCTTGGCGCGGCTGGAGACCGGCAGGATCTCGACGGTCTCCTCGGGGCGCCCGGTGACCTGCGCGATCCTGGCCCGCATCCCGGCGGCGAACCGCTCGGTCTCGGCGGGGGGTTGGAGGTCGGTCTTGGTGAGGGCGAACAGCAGCGCGTCGGGGTGGTCGGCGGCCCGCACGGCGTGCGCGGCCTCGGCGAGGAAGTCGGTCTCGCTGAGGGACAGCGGCTCCTGCGCGGAGGCCACGAACAGCACCGCGTCCGCGGAGGGCAGGTACTGCTGGGTGGCCAGCGTGTGGTCGTGGTAGACGCCGCCGACGCCAGGGGTGTCGACCAGGACGAGCCCGGAGGCCAGCCGCTCGTCGGGGAGTTCGATCTCGATCAGCCTCGCGCGCTCGGCGTCGGGGTGGTCGGTGCCCTGGGCGGCGAATTCCCCGATCTGCGCCCGGGCGATGCGGCGGCGCTCGGGCGGCTGCCCAGGCTCCGTCACGAGGGTGACGTGGACCCGCTCGGTGTTCCCCCAGGAGACGGTCAGCACCAGCCGGGTGGCGATGTACATGTTGGCGGGCAGCAGGTTGGGCTGTTCCAGAAGGGCGTTGAGCAGGCTGGACTTGCCGCGGTTGTACTCGCCGCACACCACGACGGTCAGGCGGCCGGAGCGCAGCCGCTCGCGGGCGCCGTAGAGCCGGTCGGTGGTCTCCTCGGCGGTGCCGCGCTGTTCGGCGATCGGGATGATCCGGTCCAGCAGCAGGAGGAGGCGCTGCCTCAGGACGTCGTACTCGGCCATGCGGTGCTCCCTGGCGGATGAGTCTGCGGGTGGTGCGGGGGCGGGTCTTGGGCGGGCCATGGGCTGGCGGGCGAGCCCGGGGGGCGGGTGCGGCGGGCGTTCATGCGGCACCGCGCCGCAGCTCGTGCAGCAGCAGTTCGTAGGAGCGGCGGATGACGCCGGCGGCCGTCCGCGTGGGGCCGCTGTGCTCGCCGAGGGCCGCGGCCAGCGCCCAGCGCTCCAGGCCCTCGCGGGCGCGGCCGGCCAGCGCCTCGGGCGGCGCGTCCTCGGGGAGCCCGAGGCGGGCCGCGGGCGTGGCGCCCGACTCGCCGGTGACGCGCAGGAGTTCGCGGACCTCGGGCGGGGTGAGCGCGAGGCGTCCGGCGTAGTGGTCGCGCAGGACGGCGAGTTCGCGGAAGGCGTGCTCGCTGAACTCCAGCCGCAGGATTCCGGCGGCGGCCGGGGCCACGGCGTCCCCGAGGCGGTCGGCCAGGACCCGGGTCTCGCGGATGGCCCGGTCGAGCTTGATCAGCGAGGCCCGGTTGCCGAAGTGGTCCAGCAGCAGGCGGCGCAGGTCCTCCACCCCGCTGCGGCGCAGCAGTTCGGCGCGCAGCCCGGCCGTGTCCGTCAGGTCCTGGCGGATCAGCTCGCAGGCCAGCCAGACGCCGTAGGCGCCGAAGCGCTCCAGCAGGGCGGCCCGGCGCGCGGGCGGCAGGGGAACGCCCGGCAGCTCCCGGTGGGCGAAGAACGGCACGCGCCGCACGTGCGCGCGCAGCTCCTCCGAGTCCAGCTTCGTCAGCTCGGTGAGGTCGGCGTGCTCCTCCTCGGTGAACGTCGCCGCCGCGGCCCCCAGCAGCCCGACGACGGGCCGGATGTCGTAGAGCAGCCGCCGCGCGTCCGCGGCCTCCATCAGGCTCTCCGCCACGCGGCGCCCCTCCGCCAGCGGGTCGGCGCCGGTGGCGTGCCAGTACTGCTCCACCTTGGTGAGCGCCCCGACGGTGGTGACCGGCCCGGCGGCCCCGAGGCCCGCGCCGGCGAAGTCCCGCAGCAGCTCCGCGAATCCGTGGGAGAGGCCGCGGTCGAAGACGGCGATCAGGGCGTCGGCGCGCCCGGCGTGCGCCACGGTGCCCTCCCGGACGTGCTCGGGCGGACGCCCCAGCCAGCGCAGGGCGTTGGCGGAGTCCTCGCCGTGCACGGAGTCCAGCCCGGGGGTGTCCGCGAGGTCGTAGTCCCGCAGGGCGGGGCTGGGCTCCCCGATCTCCAGGTGGTCCACGCGGCGCAGCAATTCCCGCAGGGCCGGGTCCTGTTCGCGGGCCCGGACGGCGAACCGTTCGAGCGCGGCGGGGTCGTGGCGCTGGGGCGGCGAGCCGTCGGTGAGGTGCAGGGTCAGGGAGGGGGTCTCGGCGTGCCGGAACCACGTGACGTTGAAGGTGAGTTCGAGCGCGCCGGTGGGGGCGCGCCCGGCCCCGAGGAGGGCGTTGGCCAGGGTGGACTTGCCCGAGCTGACGCGGCCGACCAGGGCGAGCCGCAGCCGGGCGTCGAAGCGTTCCGCGATCTCGCGCAGCAGCCGCCTGGCCTCGGCCCGCGGGCCCTCGCCGCCGCCGGGGGCAGCCTCCTGTCCGGCCTCCTGTGAGGCGAGCTGGGCGTCGGCCCGGCCGAACGCGCGCCGGACCCGCTCGGCGTCCATCAGCCGTCCAGGCCGGCGGCGCGGGCGGCGAGGTCCGCGACCCGGTCGCGTGCGCGCTGAAGGGGCGCGCGCTCCTCGGTCAGCGCGGCGTGGCGCTTCTCGGCGTCCTCCACCGTCGCCTCGGACTCCGCCTCCAGCCGCCGCACGGTCGCGCCGATGCTCTCCCGCTCCTGCGCGATGCGGCTCTCCAGCTCGGCCACCGCCCCCGCCGAGAGCTGGTGCACCAGCTCCTCCACGCCCGCGCGCAGGTGCCCCAACTGGTCGGTGCGCAGCGGCGCCAGCTCCTCCTTGAGCGCGGCGCGCAGGGCCCGGCGCTGCTGCTTCCGCAGCTCCACGTCGGCCTCCGCCGCCGCGGCACGCCAGCCCGCGAGGGCCCCCACGGCGGCGCCGGCCCAGGCGCCGAGCTGCCCGCCCACCCACGTCCCGACGATCGGCAGGAAGAAGGTGCCGATCAATGCCCCTCCGCTGCCGCCGAGTCCGGCGCCCACCGCGCCTCCCGTGCCGATGCCCGCCATGGTGGCGCGGAACCTGGCGAGCCGCCCGGTCGGCTGATCGACGGTCCCGCTCTTCCCGCTGATGTCCAGGAAGGGCACCGGCGGGTCGGGCAGGCGGGGGAAGCCGGCCAGGGCCAGGGCGATCTCGCTGCGCTCGGCGAAGTCCTTCAGCACGGCGGCGGCCCGGCGTTCGGCCTCGTCGCTGACCGCCCCCGCCACCGCGACCGTGTCGGCGGCGATCTTCCGGACGAGGGCATCCGGGTTCTCCAGGTACTCCTCCTTGTCGAGGTAGTCGGCGTGCGCCTTCAGCCAGACCCGGTCGTGCTCGCGGCGCGCCTGCTGGAGCAGGTCGGAGCGCACCTTGCGGAAGTCCGCGCGCAGTTCGCCGCGCCAGGTGGCGTCGGCGGCGGCCAGGTCCGTCAACCGGCCCTGGGCGTCCCGGTATTGCGCGCGCAGGCGGGCGAGCTCCTCCTCCCTCCCCTGCCCGACGGCCGCCAGCGCGGCGTCGACGGGAGCCAGCAGGGCGGCCAGGGCTGCGTCCAGCGCGGTCACGGCGGCGCCCAGCAGGACGGTGGCCCGCCGCCGGGCCAGCGCCGCCCACAACGCGGCCTCCAGCGCGGGGACGTTGCTCAGCTCCAGGTCCTCGGGCGCGCCGCCGGCGAGGTGGTCCAGCTTGGCCTGCGCGGAGACCGGCAGCACGGTGAGCGCGGCGGGCGGCAGGCCGGTGGCCTCCGCGAGCTTGGCGCGGGCGTCCTCGACCAGCGGGCCGGGGTCGGCCACCAGGTCGGCCTTGGTCAGCACGCACAGCAGCCCCTCCCCGTCCTCGCCGACGCGGGCCACGCCCACCGCCTCGGCCACGAAGGCCAGTTCGGCGGCGGTGAGGGGCTGGGTGCAGTCGAAGACGACCAGGAGGGCGTGGGCGCGGGGCAGGAACGCCTCGGTGGCCAGGCTGTGTTCGCCGAACTGGCCGCCGGTTCCGGGAGTGTCCGCGATCACCACCCCGGAGGCGAGCAGTGGGTGCGGCAGCTCGGCCTCCAGCAGCAGGGCGCGCCGGACGTTGTGCGGGTTGCCGCTCTCGGTGACGTAGTCCGCGATCTCCTCGCGGGTGATCACCCGGCGTACCGGGTCTTCGCCCTCCTCCCCGGCGAGCACGACGGTGATCCTCTCGGTCTCGCCGTGGCCGACGACGGTCACCAGCCGCGTGGCGATCACGGTGTCGGTGGGCGCGAGGCCGGGCCGCTGGTCCAGCAGCGCGTTCAGCAGCGTGGACTTGCCACGCTTGAACTCGCCGCAGAGGACGACGGTCAGCCGGCCCTCGGCCAGCCGCTCCTCCTCCGCGCGCAGCCGGGCCGACGTCTCGGGAGCCTCCCTGGCCTCGGCGGCCCGCGTCACCTCGCTGAAGAGGGCGAGCAGTTCGGTGCGGAGCTGGTCGTAGCGGGGCATGATGACGGGGTGCTCCCTCCGGTCGGGGGCGGAGCGGGGCGCCGGAGGCCGGCAACGGCCCACGGCAGCCTGCTGATTGGCCTTTGGATCGCGGGAACGCCGGGAATGTTCCGGCCGACGCGCGCGGGCGGCACCGACTTCGACACCGGAGGTGTGGCATCGACAGCGGCCGTGATCCCGTCGAGAACGCCTGGCGCATCCAGGCCGAGATCGCCGGGGCGACGACGCGGGTGGACGCCAAGGCGTCGTTCGCCCTCACGCTCCAGGCGGCGGTCATTGCCGTCGCCGGCACACTGGCCGACGACGGCGGGGCCAACGCCCTGCTGATGACGCTCGGCGTGGCGTCGGTCGCCGCCGCGGCGGCCCTGTCCGTGCTCACCGTCACGCCGCGCCCGCGCTCGGACCGGTCCATCACCCCCGAGCCCGCCAAGGACTTCCTGCACTTCGGCCACCTGCGCGAATGGCAGCCCGCGGCGCTGGAGAAGGCGCTGAAGGAGAAGGAGATCCTGCCGCAACTCAGCCGCCAGCTCATCCAGACCAGCCGGATCGCGTGGCGCAAACACCTGCTGATGCAGTGGGCATTCGCGCTGACGGGCGTGGGCGGGGCGCTGCTGCTGCTCGCCTTCGCGGTCTGAGCGCCCGGCCCCGACGGGCTCATCCGAGGCCGTGGCCTGTGCGCCGGCCCCGGGGGCCGATCTACGGTCGGGGTGGAGGGGACCGCACGGCGAACGCCCCACGGACGGCGGAGGAAGGACCATGACTGAGGCCCGGCACGCTGCCGCCCGGCGTCTGATCGACGCGGAACGACCCGGTCTGACCGCGGTCGTCGCCCTCCTCACGGGCGGCGACGACCGCACCTGCCTGCTGCGCACGCTGCACGAGGGCCTGCGCGCCTGGGCCGCGGCCGGCCCCGAGGCGCGCGCCGACCGGGCCCTGCTGTACGGCGCGGTGACGAGGGCCGCTCTGGGCGCGGCCGCGCCGCCGGCCGCGGAAGGGGATAGCGCGGCCGTCCCACCGCGCATGGAGGCGAACCGGTCGCCCGCCGCCCCTCCGTGCGCGGCCACGCCGCCGACTGCGAGCACGGACCACTCGGCCGCCGCCGCCCTGCGCGCGGCCCGCATGCGAGGCCCGGAGACGGAGGACTCGGCTGTTGCCGCCCTGGCCCGGCTCCCCGCCCTCCCTCGCGCCCTCGCCATCCTGCGCCTGCGCGTCGGCCTGTCGGCCCCGGAGGCGGCCCGCGCCCTGGGCCTCACGCCGGAGCGGGCGGCCCGGGAGTGGGCGTTCGCCGTACGCCAGTTGACGGCCTGCCCGTCCGCACCTCCCGGCGCGGCCCGACCCACTCCCACCGGGAACGCTACGCCCGCCCTGACCCCGGCATGCGGCCCCCCGGCCGCCTGACCGCCCCTGCCCGGCGGCCACGCCCGCCGATCCCGGCCCGCCGCCCGGCGTCCGCAACGGCCGTTCAGACGTCCGCGCGCTCCGCGAGGAGCGTCAGGCGGCCACGGTCGCGGATGACGATGCGGCGGTAGCCGGTGCTGATCACGCCGCTCCGGCGCAACTCCGCCAGGGAGCGCTGCACTTGGGCGCGCGAGGCGTTCACCAGGCCGGCCAGCTCCTGCTGGGTCAGGGGCGCCTCGATGAGAACGCCCTCCCCGGACGGGGACCCGTAGGTGTCCCCCAGGGACCACAGCAGGCTCGCCATCCGCGCCTCCACGGTCGCGGCGGCGCGGACGCGGAAGCGCGTGGCCTCCCGGAACTTCGCGCTGACGTACCGGTTCAGCGCCAGCGCGGCCTCCGGGCTGCGGCGCAGCCAGCCGTGCAGGTCGCCCTCGGGCACCCGCAGGCCGCTCACCCGCGAGACCGCGATCACCGACGCGCTGCGCGGCTGCCCGTCGAGCGCGCCCAGCTCGCCCACCATGTCCCCGGGCCCGCGCAGCGCGAGCAACGCCGTCGCCGAACCCCCGTGCGCCGCCACCACCTTGACCCAGCCGGAGCGCAACAGAAGGGCGTGCCGCGTGCGTTCACCCTGCTCGATCAGCACGTCCCCAGGGGCGAACGCCACCGGCCGCCCCAACCGCACCAGTTCGGCGGCGATGCGGGCGTCGAGCCGGGGGAGCAGCGCGCCCGCGCCCCAGCGCCCCGCCGGCCACTCGGACTCACTCATGCCCCCAGTGGAGCCCGCGCGCGGGCGCCGCGCAACCGGTTCCGGCCATCCCGGCCCCGGGCGTTCGGAAGGCGCGCCCGCCCACGCCCCTCACCCCCCGCCGGGACCGGCGGCCCGCCGCAGCGCGTCGTCCACCAGCGCCGCCCAGGCCGCGTCGTCGACCTCCGGCAGCGGCACGGCCCGCAGCAGGGACTGGAGTCTGAGCAGGACCTCGGGGTCGGCGTCCTCGTCCGGGGCGGTGTCCGCGAGGGGGGGCGCGTCGCCCGGCCGTTCCTCGCCCATGTCGTTCCTCCTCTTCGTCCAGGGCCCGCGTGCGCGCTTCATTCCAGTCGCAACCGGTTGACGAGTTCGAGTCTGGCCCGTGAGAGTCTGCTCTTCACCGTACCCATGGGGATCCGCAGCACGTCCGCGATCTCCTGGTAGTCGCAGCCGCACAGGTGCCGCAGCACGACGACGGTCCTGAACTCCGGGTCCAGCGCGTCGAGTGCCTGCCGCACCCGCACCCCGTCCGTGACCTGGCCGTCAACCCCGCGCACCACCTCGCGGGGCAGGGGACTGCTGCCCACGGGATACGGCCGCCGGCCGCGCTGCTCCAGCTCGGCGCGCGCCGCGTTCACCGCGATCGTGCGCAGCCAGGTCGTGAAGCGGGCCTCGGAGCGGAAGCCGCGGATGCCGTTGGCGACGCGGATCAGCGTGTTCTGGCAGGCGTCGAGCGCGTCCTCGGGGTTGCCCGTGATGCCCGCGCAGATGGTGAGCACCGTGGGCCGGTGGCGCCGCAGCAGCTCCTCCAGCGCGGCGCGGTCGCCCTCGACCGCCCACGGCACCAGCTCCTCGTCGCTCAGCTCCGCCAGGTCGTGAGACATCACGTTCCTCAACGCCAACCCCCACACAGGTGCGGCCGACCGAGCGCCACCCGACTCCGCCGGCGTACCGACCTCCGATGGCAGATAGATCCCCCGCGCGGCCGGAATGTTCCCGGCCCGCCCGGCTTTCCTCTCCCCTCACCCCACCTGCCGCTGGGCTCCCGCCGCCGGGAACACCGGCCGGATGACGGGGAGTTGCAGGCCCGCCCCGGCGAAGGCGGCGCGCAGGGCGTCGGTGACCGCCCCGGCCGCCGCCGCGTCGGTGAGGAGGATGGCGCTGCCGCCGAAGCCGCCGCCGGTCAGGCGGGCACCGAGGGCCCCGGCGGACAGGGCGGCGGAGACGGCCAGGTCGAGCGCAGGCACGGACACCTCGAAGTCGTCCCGCAGCGACTGGTGACTCTCCGTCAGGAGCGGGCCGATCTCCCGCGCCCGCCCCTCCCCCAGCAACTCCGCGACGCGGGCGACCCGTTCGTTCTCGGTGAGGACGTGCCGGGCGCGGCGGCGCAGCACGGGGTCCGCCAGGCGGTCGACTGCGCCGGGCAGCGCCTCGTGGGGGAGGTCGCGCAGGGTGGGAACGCCCAGGGCCCGGGCCGCCGCGTGGCACTCGGCGCGGCGGCGGGCGTAGGCGCCCTCGGCGTGGGCGTGCGGGGTGCGTGTATCGGCCAGCAGCAGGGCCAGGTCGTCGAGCGTGGGCGTGAAGGGGAGGTGGCGGTGGCCGGCCGGGGCGCGGGTGTCGAGGTGCAGGACGTGGCCGGCGGTGCAGCAGGCCGAGGCCATCTGGTCGAGGATGCCGCAGGGGACGCCGACGTAGGCGTTCTCGGCGCGCCGGGCGAGGGCGGCCAGCCGTTCGCGGGGCAGGCCGAGGCCGTTGAGGTCGTCCAGGGCCAGGGCGGTGGCGACCTCCAGGGCGGCGGAGGAGGACAGCCCGGCGCCCAGCGGCAGGGTGGAGGTGAACGACAGGTCCGCGCCGGTGAGGTGGTGACCCGCCTCGCGCAACGCCCAGGCCACGCCCGCCGGGTAGGCGGCCCAGCCGGTGACGGAGCCGGGGGCGAGGGTGTGATCCAGCGGCACCGTGACGGCCGGGCCGGGCGCCTCCGCGGAGCGCAGCCGCAGCTCGGGGCGTTCGCTGCGGGAGGCGGCGGCGAGGGTGGTCAGCGGCAGGGCGAAGGGGAGGACGAACCCGTCGTTGTAGTCGGTGTGTTCGCCGATGAGGTTGACCCGGCCGGGCGCGGTCCACAGCCCCTCGGGCTCGGCGCCGAACCAGGCCAGGTGCCGCTCCACCGGCGCGGCGGTCACGTGCGGCCGTTCCCCGCGTTCCCGGCCCCGGCGTTCCCGGCCCCGGCGTTCCCGGTCCCCGCCAGGCGGACGTTCCACGCGTCGGAGACGATCGTCGCCAGGTCGGTGCGGACCGGCCGCCAGCCGAGCCGTTCGCGGGCGCGCTCGGCGGAGGCGACCAGGACGGCGGGGTCGCCGGGCCGCCGTGGGCCGTCCTTGGCGGGGATCGGGCGGCCGGTGACGGCGCGGGCCGTTTCGATGACCTCGCGGACGGAAAAGCCGTTGCCGTTCCCGAGGTTGCAGATCAGGTGCTCCCCGGGCGTGGCGGCGTCCAGGGCCCGCAGGTGGGCGTCGGCCAGGTCGTCGACGTGGATGTAGTCGCGCACGCAGGTCCCGTCCGGGGTCGGGTAGTCGGTGCCGTGCACGGCCAGCGACGGCCGTTCCCCCGCCGCCACCTGAAGCGCGAGCGGGATCAGGTGCGTCTCCGGGTCGTGCCGCTCCCCGAGCCCCAACTCCCCGTGCGCTCCCGCGACGTTGAAGTACCGCAGGGAGACGGCGGCCAGGCCGTGCGCGGCGCAGGCGGCGCCGATCATGTGGTCGACGGCAAGCTTGGAGGCCCCGTAGGGGCTGGTGGGCCGGGTGGGCGCGTCCTCGGTGATCGGCGTGGCCTCCGGCTGGCCGTAGACGGCGGCCGTGGAGGAGAAGACGAGCAGGGGGACGTTGAACCGGCGCATGGCGGCCAGGAGTTCGAGGCTCCCCCCGGCGTTGTTGCGCCAGTACTTCTCGGGGTCGGCCACGGACTCCCCGACCTGGGAGGAGGCGGCGAAGTGCAGCACGGCGTCGTAGCCGCCGCCCACGTGCTTGCCCGCGTCCTGGACTCGGCCGTGCACGAAGTCGGCCCCTGGCGGGACGGCGTCGCGGTGGCCGGTGGAGAGGTCGTCCAGCACGGTGACCCGGTGGCCCGCGGCCAGCAGGTGCGCGGCGACGACGCTGCCGACGTAGCCGGCGCCGCCGGTGACCAGGCAGGTGCTCATCTCAGGGCGCAGCCTTTCGCAGCTGGTGGGCGGCGGACTCGGGCAGGACGTCGTTGAGGAAGGCGCCCATGCCGGACTCCGACCCGGCCAGGTGCTTCAGCCGCCCGGGCCCGCGGCGGATCGTGAACAGTTCCAGGTGCAACGCGAAGTCCTCCCGCTCCCGGGCCACGAGGCCCGCCGGCACCTGATGCCAGCCCGCAATATAGGGGGTGTCCCTGTGCGCGGGCCCGAACAGGCCCGCGAAGCGGCGCAGAAGATCGAGGTACACCTCCGGGAACTCCGCCCGCTCCTCCTCGTCCAGGCTCATCAGGTCCGGCACCCGGCGGCGCGGGTAGAGGTGCACCTCGTAGGGCCAGCGGGCGGCGCGCGGGACGAACGCGATCCAGCGCGCGCTCTCCCTCACCACCCGCCGCCCGTCCGCCCGTTCGGCCGCCAGGATCTCGTCGTAGAGGTTCGCCCCCGTCCGCTCCCGGTGCTCCGCGACGGCACGCAGGGCGCGGGCGGTGTGCGGGGTCACGTAGGGGTAGCCGTAGACCTGCCCGTGCGGGTGGGCCAGGGTGACCCCGATCTCGGTCCCCGAGTTCTCGAAGCAGTACACCTGCCGCACGCCCGGCAGCCGCCCGAGCGCCGCCGTCCGGTCCGTCCACGCCCACAGCACCAGCGCGACCCGCTCCGGCGTCAGCTCCGCGAACGACACGCCGTGCTCCGCCGAGAAGCACACCACCTCGCACCGCCCGTCCCCACCCGCGAAGGCCGGGAACCGGTTCTCCAGGACCGCCACCTCGTAGTCCGCCGCCGGAATCTCCGTCCGCCGCCCGCCCCGCGAGGGACACAGCGGACACTCGCCGTCCGGCGGCAGATACGTCCGCCCCTGCCGATGCGCCGCGTACGCCACGGGCTCCCCCCGCAACGGGTCGAACCGCACCTCGGAAACGACCGCGGCCCCGCCCAGCCTCCGCCCATCGGCCGCTTCCGCTGCCCGCCGCGCCCCTCCCGCCGCCGCGTAGTAGATCAGCTCCCGCCCATCCGCCAACCGGGTGCTCCAGCGCTCCATCCCACGCCTCACCACCCGCGTTCGATCACGTTCCCCCACAAGCCAACACAAACCATGCCGGGGGAACGCCTGTCAACGCCTGTGACGCAAGTGGCCCCCCGCCCTCACCCCACCACGACCTCCACCTCCCCACCCACCACCCGCACCTCCCGCACCCCCCAGACCCGCTCGGGCATCTCCTTCCCGGCCCGCGTCACGTACCCGCCGACCCGGAGCGCGACCTCGCCGCCTTTGGCGACGACGACCTCGCCCTCGACCCCGACCCCGTCGGAAAACTGCACGTCCAGCGCCAGGGGCTCGGGCTCCGCCACGTACCCCTCCGGCTCCTTCACCCCATCCACCCGCAGCCGCGCTCCCCGGAACAGGTGCGTATGCCCGCACGTGGCTGCATACCGCTCGTCACCACCCATACTGCCCACCCTCCCCCTGGCCCCCACCACGCGCACGCCGGCTTACGCCGACGGCATCAGGCCCCCCGCCCCGGCCCACGCAGCGCCGATACCCTATTCGCGACGACATGGCCCCCTGGCCGCCACTCTTCCCGATAGGCGCCACCGGGAGGCCGCAGCTCGCACCGCACGCCCGAATGGAGACGCTTCGCACCCGCTGGGTAAAGTAAGTAAAAACCGCACCCCGGCGGCATGAACTCGCAGGCCAGCTGCTCTGCTCCCCGCGCTCCCGCACCCGCTACGACCAGGCCGGGCACGTCGTGCTGCTCCCCGCGCGTGCGGGTTGTTGCAACCCGCTTGGGGGGCGGCCTTTGTGGCGGCCGGGTGGGGTGGACGCCGGGGGGTTGGGTTGGTTAGGGGCCCTGCGGGGGTCGGGGGCGGGTGCTGCGGGTGGCGTAGAAGACGGTGTGGGGGCGCATGAGCATGCGTTCGCCGCTTTCGAATTCCAGCCAGCGGCAGCCGCCCGGCGCGCCCGCGATGTCGTGGACCGTCCAGACCGCGCCGCCCACCAAGACCTGATCTCCTCGGCGGACCGTGGCGGCGTCGACCGTGCCCGAGATCACTACCGGCCGACCGGCCCTTTCCCGCTTCACCACGCGCTCCCTTCCCTCGTCTACCACGCCACCGGCAGCAGCAACGCCGCCACCACGCCCAGGCAGAACGCCAGCCCCAGGGCCAGGGCCGGCACCGCCGCCCGTGAGAATCCCGCCCACGCGGCGCTCACCACCACACGCGGACGCGAGACGGCTCGATGTCGCGGCACGCCGGCCCCTCCTCCTGGCCCGGCCACCCCACCAACTGCGCCAGCTCCCCCACCAGCTTCCGCACTTCCGCCGGACACAAGGTGATGTCCGTGTCCGCCATGGCCAGTTCGGGAGCGCGGTGCAGCCCGTAGATGGCCACCGGGATGTGGATCACCCCGGCCTCGGCCGCGAACGGTCCACGATTGGTGATCAACTGCACTGAAAGAGACATGCCCAGTCCTTCCAACAGGAGTCAGGGAGGGAGGCCGGGAGCGCTCAGCGGCGGCGACCGCTACGCCGAGCAACCGACGCTAACCAGCGTGCAGTCGGGGTCACTTACCTGCAAGACTACGGATCGGAAGACACGCCATAAAGGTTTCGAACACCTGACAGGTGTGTCGAGCCGGGTCAAATGACCACTACATTCCGGGACATGGCGGTCTTACAAAATGGGGACCGAGAAGGGGTGAGCGGTGGCTGCGGAGGGTACGACAGGCTCGACCGTGCCGCGACGGCAACTCGGTCGGCATCTGCGGGAATTGCGGCAGCAGGCGCGGTTCACGGTCAGGGCTGCGGCTCGCGCGCTTGAGTGGTCGGAGCCGAAGATCTGGAGGATCGAGACCGGACAGACGTCGCTTCGGAGCCACGATGTACACACCATGTGCACCATCTACGGCGCCCCGGCCGAGCTGACCGAGGCCCTGATGGCGCTCGCCAAGGAGACGAAGTCCAAGGGCTGGTGGCACGCTTACGGCGATGTCATCCCCGAGTACTTCGACGTGTACGTCGGCCTGGAGGAAGCGGCGGCGAGTCTGTCCGTGTACGAGAGCGACGTCGTGCACGGACTCCTCCAGACCGAGGACTACGCCCGGCAGATCATCCGCACGCACTTCCACGACATCGGCGACGAGGAGTTGGACAGGCGAGTCCAGCTGCGCATCGAGCGGCAGACGCTGGTCACACGCGTCACCGCCCCGCCCATGCTGCGCGTCGTTCTGAGCGAGGCGACGCTGCGTCGGCCGATCGGCGGGCACAGGTGCATGGCGGCCCAGCTCGCTCACCTCGTGTACGTCTCCGAGCTGCCGAACCTGGACCTGCGCGTTGCGCCGTTCGCCGCCGGTCCCCACGCGGGCATCATGACCGGCCCGTTCATCATTCTTCGGTTCCCCCCTTCGGGGGACGGGACCGAGGCGGAGCCTCCCACCGTTTACGCGGACGGGTTCACGGGGGGCCTTTACCTGGATAAGCCGCCCGAAGTGCAGCGCTACGACGCGGCGTTCCAGGAGATCTGGCAGGCATCGCTGGACGAGCAGGCGTCACGGCGTCTGCTCGCGGAAGTGGCAGGAAGCTATGAACAACAAGGCTGAGGTTTTGAGCTGGCGGAAGTCGAGCTACAGCAACGGGGACGGCGCCTGTGTCGAGGTGGCGGTCGGGCTGCGGGGCGTGGTGCCTGTGCGGGACAGTAAGTGCGCGGACGACCCTTCGCTGACCGTCACCACGAGGGCGTGGACGACGTTCATCGCGTCCCTGAGGGACGCTGGCTGAGCCGGGGCACGCCATGGAGTTCCTTGGACGTGCTCTCGGGCAGGCAAGTAAAACAGCCTCCCATGACGAGCAGGCGTCACGGCGTCTGCTCGCGGAAGTGGCAGGGAGATATGAACAACACGCTTGAGACACAGAGTTGGCGCAGGTCGAGCTACAGCAACGGGCAGTCGGCCTGCGTGGAGGTGGCCGACAACCTTGCCGAAACGGTGCCCGTCCGGGACAGCAAGGCCCCGGACGGCCCGGCGCTGACCATCCCGAACGACGCGTGGTCGACGTTCGTCGCATCCCTCAAGGACGCTGGCTGAACCGGGTGCTCGGCACCACGAGCTGCCCCTGCACCACACGCACGAAGTAAACGCTCCGCGCGCTCTCGGTAAAGTAGGCAAAGGTGGCCGCCTCCCCGCACAACCCTGCAGGTCAATTGCTCTGCTCCCCGCCCATGCGGGGTTGTTCCCAGCGCGGCGTTGTAGGCCCACTGCGCCACGGCTTGCTCCCCGCGCGCGGGGCCCTCGCCCCGATAACGCCAGCCCCCTGCCCAAATGGAGTGCCCCTTCCCCCACCCCCATCGGGAATTGTCCGTGGGGCAGCGGGCGGCTGACGATGGGGTGGGCCGTGGGGGGCTACGGGGTAACGGGCTCGTCGTGCGTGGGGGTTGACCGAGAGGACGGCGGAGCGTGGCGGTGCAGGAGAGGGTTGAGAGGCGGACGGGCGCAGAAATAGGCGGAGTTGGGGAGGGGGCGGCGGGGAGAAGAGGGAGGCGGCTGCTGGCCGTCACGAGGGTGTTGATCGGGGTGATTTTTCTCTTCGGGTTCCTCGATAAGACCTTTGGGCTCACCTACTTCACGCCGCGCGGCGAAGGGTGGGTGGACGGAGGGTCCCCGACGCGGGGGTATTTGGGGGACGTGGCCGCCGGGCCGTTTCAGGACACGTTCAATTCCTGGGCGGGGGATGCCTGGGCCGACTGGTCGTTCATGGCAGGGCTGTTGGGGGTCGGGCTCGCGGTGACCTTCGGGTTCGCGCTGCGGGTGGCTGCGGTCGGGGGGACCGTGATGATGGCGTTGATGTGGGCCGCCGTGTGGCCGCCGGACCGGACGTTGGCGGACGGGGCGCCGAGCATGTCGGCCAATCCGCTGGTCGAGTACCACGTGATCTACGCGGCCGTGCTGATCGTCGTGGCGTACTTCGGGGCCGGCGAGACCTGGGGGCTGGCGCGGGCGTGGCGGCGGCTGCCCGTCGTGCGCGGCCTGCGCTGGCTTCACTGACGGACGTGACCGGCCCCCTGCTGTCAGGCGTCGCCCTCCGGGCGCACCGCCCGCAGCAGGGGGTCGGTGACGTCCGGGAGGAGGAGTTCGGCCTGGTCGGCGGGGATCATGCCGCCGGTGACCAGGGCCGCGTAGCCGTGGAGGGCGGCGAAGAGGGGGAGGCCGACGCGCTCGGGGGGGCCGGGGCGGACCTGGCCGGTGCGCTGGGCCTCCTCGATCGTGGCGAGGAGGATCGCGCCGGTGCGCTTGCCCGACTCGACGAGGGCGGCGGACGCGTCGGAGCCGTGCTTGACGGTGTACATGATGTCGAGCAACTCGGCGTTGGCCACGGCGAAGCGCAGGTACGCGAGGGCGAGGGCGCGCAGCCGCTCCGGCAGGGTGGCGCCGCTCGAAGCCGCCGCCTCCAGTGAGGCGTTGAGGCGTTCGAAGCCGCTGAGGGCGAGCGCGTCGAGCAGGGCCTGCCGGTCCTTGAAGTGCCGGCTGGGCGCGGCGTTGCTGACGCCGATGTCGCGCGCCAGGCCGCGCAGAGTGATCGCTTCGAGGCCCCGCTCCCGCAGGGTCTCCTCCGCGCGGGCGAGGAGGGCTGCGGGCAGGTTGCCGTGGTGGTAGGGGCGGGCGGCGCGCATGATCCCAGGGTACCCGCATGTAGTTGGCACGCACATTGTTGTCATTGACAGCTTTGTAGTCGATGAATACATTGGGCGGCATGGCGAAGACACAGAAGACACAGTGGGACGAGAACGACCTTCCGGACCTGGCGGGGCGAACGGCCGTGGTGACCGGGGCCAACAGCGGGCTCGGGCTCGACACCGCCGCCGCCCTGGCGCGCGCCGGGGCGCACGTCGTGCTGGCCGTGCGGGACGTCGCGCGCGGCGAGCAGGCCGCCGCGACGATCGCCGGGGCGCGCGGCGGGGCGGAGGTGCGGCGGCTGGACCTCGCGGACCTCGCCTCGGTGCGGGCGTTCGCCGCCGGGTGGAGCGGCGACCTGGACCTGCTGATCAACAACGCGGGGGTGATGTACGTGCCCGAGGGCCGGACCGCCGACGGCTTCGAGCGGCAGTTCGGCACCAACCACCTCGGCCACTTCGCGCTGACGAACCTGCTGCTGCCGCACGTCACCGACCGGGTCGTGACCGTCGCCTCCATCGCGCACCGCTCGCCGGGCCGCGTCCGCATCCGCTTCGAGGACCCGAACATGACGGGCACGTACCACCCCATGGCCGCCTATTCGCAGTCCAAGCTCGCCAACCTCCTGTTCACGCTGGAGCTTCAGCGCCGCCTGACCGAAGCGGGCTCGCGGGTACGGGCGTTGGCCGCCCACCCCGGGTACTCCGCGACCAACCTCCAGAGCCACGACGTCAACGCCCTGCGCCGCCTGGGGATGCGGGTGACCAACCGGCTGGTGGCGCAGGCCAGTCGGGTGGGCGCGCTGCCGACCCTGTACGCCGCGACCCAGGATCTGCCGGGCGCGAGCTACGTCGGCCCCGACGGCTTCGCCGAACTGCGCGGCAGGCCAACGCTGGTGGGCAGGTCGGCGGCGGCGAGCGACCCGGAGGCCGCCCGCCGCCTGTGGACGCTGTCCGAGGAGATGACCGGGGTCACCGCCCCGGACCTGCTCGTCGGCCGGCCCGCCTAGGAGGTCGACCCCTTGCCTCCTCCTATCGTTTTTCGATAGATTCCGATCGTGGGTCGATCGAAGGGGAGACGATGGGACAGCTTACTGTGCTCGGGCTGCGCGCGGTGATCGTGGCGCTGCTCGCCGGCTCGGTGTTCGTGCAGGCGGTGATGGTGCCGCTGCTGGCCGCCGACCTGGAGGGCGCCGAGGACGAACTCGCCTATCCGAACGCCTCGTTCCTGGTGGTCGTTGTCCTGGGCGTCGTGGCCGTTCAGGTCGTGCTGGTGTCGGTGTGGCGGCTGGTGACGATGGTGCGGCGTGGGACCGTGTTCTCGCACGCCGCCTTCCGGTACGTGCACATCGTCATCGGCGCGATGGTCGCCGCCGCGGCGCTGGTGTTCGCGCTGGGGGTTCTCCTGGCGCCGGGCGAGGCCGTCGCCCCGGGAGTGGTCCTGCTCCTGGGCGGGGTCGTGGTGGCGATCCTGGGCGTCGCGCTGATCGTGCTCGTGCTGCGGATGCTGCTCGCGCAGGCCGTCGCGCGCGACGTGGAGGCGGCGCGGATGAGGGCCGAGCTGGAAGAGGTGATCTGATGCCGATCGCCGTCGACATCGACGTGATGCTGGCGAAGCGGAAGATGTCCGTGGGCGAGCTGGCGGAACGCGTGGGGATCACGCCGGCGAACCTGGCCGTGCTGAAGAACGGCCGCGCCAAGGCCGTGCGTTTCACCACCCTGGCGGCGCTGTGCGAGGTGCTGGAGTGCCAGCCCGGGGACCTGCTGCGCTGGGAGCCGACGGGGCCCGGGGCCTGGGCGCCCGGGCCGGGGGATGCGGGGCGCGCCGGCACCGGGGCGAGGGGCATCGGTTCCAGGGGCGCCGAGGAGGGGCAACGGCCGGGGTAACGCCCCGGGTAACGGCCGCCGTTCGGCGCGCCGACGGGCGCGGGGCGGGGGGCACCGACCGCCGGGCCGCGGAACGGCGGACGGCGGACGGCGGACGGCGGGCCGCGGAACGGCCGTTCCGGAAGGCGGACTTGGTCCGCTACGATCAAAACAGCCGTTCTGGCAGGGGAAGGAGCGCGCCGTGAAGCTGCGTCGAGTCCGCGTCGACGGCCGGCTGGAGGTCCAGCGCGAGGGGCCGGACGGGGAGTGGCTGCCCTTCCCCGACCCGCGCCCCGCGCCCCACCCGCTCGGCGGCCCCGCCTTCGACGCGGGCTGGGAGCGGGCCGAGGCCGAGCGGCACGCGGCGGCCTCCGGGGAGCAACTGCCCTTCCAGCCGCTGTCGTTCCGCGACTTCCTGCTCTACGAGCGGCACAACATCGACGCGAGCCGCGGCCTGGTCCGCCGCTTCCACCCGGGCCAGTACCGGGTGACGCGCGCCGTCGAGGCGGTGACCCGGCGGCCGTTCCCCCTCTTCCGGCCCCGGGCGCTGTTCCACCGGCAGCCGCTGTACTACATGTCCAACCACCTGGCCTTCGTGCCCTCGGGAACGCCCGTGCGGCCCCCGGACTACACGCGGGCGCTGGACTACGAGCTGGAGATCGGGTTCGTGCTGGCCCGGCCGCTGCTGGACGCCACGCCCGAGGAGGCCACGGCGGCGATCGGCGCGTTCGTCCTGGTCAACGACTTCAGCGCGCGGGACGTGCAACGGGCCGAGATGGCCAGCGGGTTCGGGCCGCAGAAGGCGAAGCACTTCGCCAACTCCATGTCGGCCACGGCCGTGACCGCCGACGAGGTGCTGCCGCGCATCGACGCGCTGACCGGCTCGGTGGCCATCAACGGCCGGACGGTCAGCACGGTGCGCAGCGCCGGGATGCGCTGGACCCTCGGGGAGGTCCTGGCGCACGCCTCGCGCGGCGAGCGCCTGCTGCCGGGCGAGCTGTTCGGCACCGGGACGCTGCCCGGGGGCAGCGGCATGGAGACCGGGCACTGGCTGCGGGCCGGGGACACCCTCACGCTGACCCTGGACGGGATCGGGGAGGTGCGCCACCCGATCGCCGGGGACTGAGCCGGGCCGGGCGCGCGGCGTTCGGGGCCTCAAGCGGCCGGGCGTTCCCGCCGACCGGCGCCTCGGAGGCCGGGCGTTCCCCGTCCTCAGGCAGCCGCGCGGCGGCGGGCCGTGGCCACCGCCTCCGCGAGCGGGCCGCGCCAGGGGTCGCCGTGGCCGGGGACGAGGACGTCGGCCTCCAGTGCGCCGAGCGCGTCCAGCGCGGCGTTGGCCTCGCGGGGCGCGTGGCTGAAGAACTCGGGCAGCAGGTGCGGGCCGGTGAAGGGGGAGGTGGGGTGCCCGGTGACCAGGGCGTCGCCGGTGGCGACGAGGCCGGGGCCGGGCAGGAAGTAGGCGCTGTGGCCGGAGGTGTGGCCGTGGCAGGGTATCGGCACGGGGCGGCCCGGCAGGTCGAGGGCTCCCTCGGCCGGGAAGGGCTCGGCGTGCGGGACGGCGACGTCGTGGCGCAGCGCCCCGGCCCGTGCGATGCGCAGGCTCCAGGCGAGGGTGCGCGGGCGCCAGACGCGCTTGAACACGTCCAGGGGCGTGGCCTGTTCGAGCACCTCGCGGCGGGCGTGGGGGACCTCGCGGGGGTGCATGTAGACGGGGACGCCGTGGCGTTCGCGCAGGGGGTTGAGGGCGCCGAGGTGGTCCACGTGCGCGTGGGTCAGCAGGATCGCGCGCACGTCCTCGGGGCGGCGGCCGAGGGCGCGGATCGACTCCTCGACCGCGGCGACGTCCCCGTGCCAGCCGCCGTCGATCAGCGTCAGGTCCGAACCCTCGCGCAGCAGCACCCAGTTGACGTGGGTGCCCTCGACGCAGAAGACGTCCTTGGCGACTTCCCGCATCCCGCACCCCCCTTCCGGAACGACCGTTCCGATAGTAGCACTTGCGCGTGGTACAGTCCGAACAACCGTCCCGTTCGTCCCATTTGGAGGTGCCCCGTCGAGACGCGCAGCGCCGACGAGGAGTCCCCCGCCGGCCCCCGCGCGGCCCACCGTGCCCGGGTGCGCGCCCGCCTGCTCGACGCCGCCGAGGAGCTGTTCGCCGAGCGCGGCTACCACGGCGCCGGCATCCGCGACATCACCCAGCTCGCGGGCACGCGCGTGGCCGCCGTCAGCGACTACTTCGGCGGCAAGGAGAACCTTTTCCGCGAGGTGCTGCTCCGCCGCCTGGACCCCATCAACGAGGACCGCCGCGCCCGGCTCGCCGCCCTTCCCCGGTCCGGCTCGCGGGCGCACCGCCTGCGCGCCCTGGTCCGGGCCTTCGCCGGGCCGCTGCTGGTCCGCTCCGGGGAGAGCGAGGGCTGGCGCAACTACCTGCGTTTCACTGCCCAGTTGGCCCACGCCCGGCTGCCGGTGCAGCTACTGGTCGCGGAGGAGTTCAACGCCATCGCCGCGGAGTTCATCGAGCGGCTGCGGGCCCTCTTCCCCGCCGCGAGCGAGGCGGCCCTGCACGACGCGTACCTGCTGATGGTCGCCTCGACCCTCCAGACCTTCGCCGACGTCCCGCGCATCGACAGCATCACCCAAGGGCGCCTGCGCTCCGACGCGTTCGCGCAGCGCTACGCCTCCCTCGTCCCCTTCGTGGAGGGCGGCATCACCCGCCTGGCGACGGACCCGGGCCAGGCCGGGGGAACGCCCTGAACGACGGGGCCCGCCCCGGGCGTTGAGCCACGGACGGCCGGCCCCGCGGGCGTCACGTCGAGGGCTGCCGGTCCCCGAGCACGGGCAGGAGCTGGAGCTTCTCGTGGCTCTCGGTGCCCGGGGTCGCGGTGAACACCAGCAGGGCGTGGTCCTGTTCGGCGTCGTGCAGGACCTGGCAGTGGAGCGTGAGCACGCCCAGGTCGGGGTGGGCGATGCGCTTGGGCTCCTGCCAGCGCAGCCCGATCTCGTGCCGGCGCCACAGCGCGCCGAACTCCCGTCCCCCCTCCTCCCCCCGGGCCTCCGCCGCCAGCAGCGCGTCCAGGATCTCGGCCGCGAACGAGCCCGCGCCGTCCCGGGCGTAGGCCGCGCGAAGGTTGGAGGTCATGACGCGGCCGACCCGGTCGTGGTCGGCCTCGGGGTACAGCAGCCGGGAGGCGGGGTCGGTGAACCAGCGGTGGATGCCGCTGCGCGCCGGCCCGGTGAAGCGGGTCTCGTCGCCGAGCAGCGCGACCGCGAGGCGGGTCTGCACCAGCGTTTCGCCCAGGCTGGTGACGACCTGCGCGGGGGTGTCGTTCAGCCGGTCCAGGACGCGCATGACGCCGGGGCTGACGTGCTCGGCCTCGGCCCCGCCGCCGCCGGGCGGGCCGCCGCTGCCGGGCGCGCCGCCCGCGCCCCGGCCCGCCGGGCGGCCCGGGGCGCGGTGGCCGGCCAGGCGGAAGAGGTGGTCGCGCTCCGCGAGGCTCAGACGCAGGCCGCGCGCGATCGCGGCGAGCATGGGCGGCGAGGGCAGCGGGCCGCGCTGCTGCTCGATGCGGGTGTAGTAGTCGGCCGACATCGCGCACAGCGCGGCGACCTCCTCGCGCCGCAGGCCCCGGGTGCGGCGGCGCGGCCCGCGCGGCAGGCCGACGTCCTCCGGCTGAAGGGCCTCGCGGCGGGTGCGCAGGAAGTCGGCGAGCTGGGCCCGGTCGGTCGTGGTCATGGCAGGATCACGTTACGGTACCGGGCCCGGCCCATCGTCCGGAACGCCTCCTCGGCCCGCTCCAGCGGGAAGCTCTGGATCCGGGGGCGCACGCCCTTGAGCGCGGCGAAGGCCAGGGTGTCCTCGGCGTCCTTGGCGTGGCCGCTGTACCAGCCCTGGATCTGGCGGCGGCCCAGGATCAGGGGGTCGGCGCCGACCGCGAGGGGCTCGTGGGCGGGGCCGACGATCAGGAGCCGGCCGTTGGGCGCCAGGCCCTGGATCAGGTCGGCCTGGGCCTCTGCGTCCGCGACCCCGGCGAGGATGGCGGCAGCGCCGCCGAGCCGGGCCAGGGCCTCGCCCGCGCTGCCGGCGGTGCTGTCGATGTACTCGTCGGCGCCCAGCTCGCGGGCGGCCTTCTCCTTGTCGCGGCCCCGGCTGATGGCCACGGTCCGGAAGCCCATCCGGTCCGCGAATTGGAGGGCCAGGTGGCCGAGGCCGCCGATGCCGTGCATCGCGACGGTGTCGCCGGGGCGGGCGCCGCTGGCGCGCAGGGAGTTGAAGGTGGTGAGCCCGGCGCACATCAGGGGCGCGGCCTCCTCGAAGGAGAGCGCGTCGGGGATGCGGGCCAGGGCGTCCTGGGGGGCGACGGTGTACTCGGCGTAGCCGCCGTCGTAGGTGGAGCCGACGGCCTGGCGGTGGGCGCAGTTGCTGAAGTCACCGCTGCGGCAGGCCGGGCAGGTGAAGCAGGAGCCGCCGTGCCAGCCGATGCCGACGCGGTCTCCGGTGCGCCAGGCGGTGACGCCCTCGCCGAGGGCGTCGATCCGGCCGGCGATCTCGTGGCCGGGGACGCGGGGGAGGGTGGTGGCGAGGGCCGCGTTGCGGGCGACGTTGTCGCCGCCGCAGACGCCGCAGGCGTGCACGCGGACGCGCACCTGGCCGGGGCCGGGCTCGGGGACGGGGAGGTCGTGGAGCGCGAAGGGGGCGCCGGGGGCAACGGCCTGGGCGGCGCGCATCGTCGTGGTGGCGGGCATGGCGGGGCTTCTCTCTTCCTGGGGTCTCTTCCCGGGGCGGCGTACGGGTGGGGGTGCGGGGCGTTTCCGCTCCTCCGCTCGTCGACCACCCTGCGCCCGCGCCGCCCGCGGATGAAGGCACGACTCATCCAGGGACGACCTGTCCCCCCTTGGGGGGCGCCGCGAGCGGCCGGTCTTCAGTCCCAGTAGTTGAACGCCAGCTCCCCGACGGTGTCCGGCTTCCAGTAGCCGATCTCCCGCCGCTCGTGTCCCGGCAGCGCGGAGAGGTCCGCCTCCGCGGCCGGGGCCCGCAGGAACTCCAGCGACAGCGGGGTGAGGCCCGCCCACCCGAAGTGCTCGGCCCAGGCGGGGGGCGCGACGAACTCGAACCGGAAACGGACGTTCTCGGTGGAGGCGGCGAAGGCCACCCACGGGACGAGGGAATGGCACAGCACGCTGACGTCCTCGGTGCGCGAGACGAGGCGGGCGGTCCGGTAACTGGACCAGTACTCGGGCTCGGCGAAAGCGGTCAGGCGCAGCCCCGTCGCGTGCGTCACCGCGTAGCAGGCCGACTTGAACGCCCGGACGTCCGTCTTCGGGAGGGGCCGGGCAGCGAGGCTGAAGCCGGTGACACCGACCGGCAGGGGCCCCCAATCACCCACGCCGCTCCCCTCCCCCGCCACCGGCGCCCACTCGGGCCCGCCCAGCGTAGGCGGCTGCCGCGACCCCGCGCCGCCCGTTTTCGCCTGCGAGAACCGGGCCCGCGGCGGGCCGGCCTCTCACCCGATCGGCCGTCCGCCGGGAGGCCGGGCGGGAGTGGGCGGATAACCTGATGACCTGATGTGCACCCTTTGCCCCCAAGTGGGAACGCCGAGGGTGGCGGCGCGTGGTGCGTTGCGGGACGGGGCGCTGCGGGACGGAGGCCACCGTGCGGGACGAGCGGCTGCGGATGCTGGACGCCGCGGGGGACGGACAGGGCGACACCGGCCTCGTGCTGGCGGCGCTGCACCACGCGGCGGTCGAGCTGGGGGCCGTGGGCGGGATGGCGCACCCGGAGATCGGGCCCACGGAGTCGTCCCCGCTGCGGCTGCTGGCGAGCAACGGCCTGCCCCTGGCGTTCACCCGGTACTGGCGCGACATCCCCAAGGGCGGCGCCTCGGCTCCGGCCCGGGCCTTCGCCACGGGCGGCTACGTGTGGCTGCCGCGCGTCGACCCGCCCGAACAGACCTTCGCGGGGCGCGAGCTGCCCCGGCGGCTCCCGGGCGTGCCGGAGGGCGCGGGCATCGCGGCCGTCCCCCTGCTCGGGCCCGAGGGGCCGGTGGGCGCGCTGTCCCTGGTGACGGCCCCCTCGGCCGGGGAGCCGGATGCGGAGCGGCGGGCGTTCCTGGCCGAGGCCGGCCGGTGGGCGGGCGCGCGGCTGCGGCGGACGCCGCCGGAGGGCGAGCCGGTGCCCGAGTCCCTGCTGGCGGCCGAGCCGGGGCCCGGGCAGCGCCGGGCGCTGCGGGCGGCGACGGTCGGCACCTGGGAGTTCGACCCGCGCACCGGCCGGATGACGGTGGACGAGGCGCTGCTGCGGGACATCGGGATCGACCCGGCGGGCATGGACGGCCGGATCGAGAGCTGGATGGACCGCCACCACCCCGACGACCGGGCCTGGGTCCTGCCGGCGCACGAGGAGGCCGTGCGCGCCAGGCGGCCGGCGGAGTTCGAGTACCGGGTCCGCCGGGACGACGGCACCTACGGGTGGGTGCGCATGCGCGCCGGGATGGTCCTCGACGAGGAGGGCCGGCTGGTGCGCGAGAGCGGGACGCTGTGGAACACCACGCAGGCACACGCCGCCGCCGAGTCGGTCAGCCGGGCCCTGCGGCACATGACCGACGGCTTCCTGTCCGTGGACCGCGAGTGGCGCATCGAGTTCGTCAACCACGCGGCCGAGCGCCTGCTGGGCGAGCCGGCCGGGGCAACGGGCCGCCTGCTGTGGGACGTTCCCGCCATCCGCGGCGTGCCGGGGCTGGAGGAGCGCTGCCGCCGGGCCGTGGCCGAGGGCAGGCCGGAGGGCTTCGACGCGCCCTGGCCGGGCGGCGACCGCTGGTACCACCTGCGGCCCGTTCCCCTGCCGGACGAGGGCCTGACCCTCTACATCACCGATGTCACCGAGCGGCGGCGCCACGAGGCGGCGCGCCGGGCGGCGGCCGAACGCGCCGCGCTCAGCGGCCAGTTGACCCGCTCTCTCGCGCAGGCGGTCACGGCCGAGGACGTGGTCGGCGCCGTCGCCGACCACATCCTGCCCGCCTTCGGTGCCGCCGGGCTGACCATCCTGGGGCTGGAGAACGACCGGCTGAGCGTGATCGGCGCGGTGGGCTATCCGGCCGGCTTCAGCCACCGCATCCACGGCCTGCGGCGGGACGTTCCCTCGCCCGTGCGCGAGGCGCTGCGCACCCGGTCCGCGCAGTTCGTGGAGTCGCGGGAGGCGTACGCGGCCGACTACCCCGGGACGGCGGGGATCGCGTTCGCCGGGGAGAAGCGCGCCTGGGCCTTCCTGCCGCTGACGGTCTCGGGGCGGGCCATCGGCGCGGCGGTCGTCTCCTTCGACCGGCCGCGCACGCTGGAGGACGACGAACGGGCGCTGCTCTCCGCGCTCAGCGGCCTCATCGCGCAGGCCCTGGAGCGGGCCGGGCTCTACGACGCGGCCACGACGCGGGCCCGCGCCCTTCAACGCGTGCTGCTGCCCCGGGCGTTGCCCGACGTCCCCGCGGTCGAGGCCGCGGCCCGCTTCCTGCCCGCGGGCGCGGCCCCGGAGACGGGCGGCGACTGGTACGACCTCATCCCGCTCTCCTCGGACCGGGTGGCCCTGGTCATCGGGGACGTGATGGGGCGCGGCATGGCGGAGGCGGCGGTGATGGGACGGCTGCGCACGGCCGTGCGCACGCTCTCCGGGCTTGAGATGCCGCCGGAGGAGATCCTCGCCCACCTCAACGACCTGGTCGCCGGCCTGGACGAGGACCGCCTGGCCACCTGCCTGTACGGGGTCTACGACCCGGTCACCGGCGACATCCGCCTCGCCACCGCCGGCCACCCGCCCCCGGCCGTCCGCCGCCCCGACGGGTCAACGGCCGTGGCGGACCTCTCCCCCGACCCGCCGCTCGGGGCGGCGACCCCGCCGTTCACCGCGGCCTCGCTGAGCCTGCCCGACGGGAGCCTCCTCGCCCTGTACACCGACGGGCTGGTCGCCTCGCGCGAACGCGACATCGACGCGGGGATCGGCCGCCTCGCCGACGCGCTCGGGAGCGGGCCGGCCTCGGGCGCCCCGGAGGCGCTGTGCCGGGCCGTCAGCGCGGCCCTGCTGCCCGACGGGCCCCGCTCGGGCGACGACGCGGCCCTCCTGGTGGCCCGCACCCGCCGCCTGCCCTCCCGGCTGGTGGCGACCTGGCCCCTGGCCGAGGACCCCACCGCCGCCCGCGAGGCGCGCGACCACGTGCGGCGCCAGCTCGCCGCCTGGCGGCTGGGCGAGGAGGTCGCGATGACGGCCGAACTGGTCGTCAGCGAGCTGGTCGGCAACGTCATCCGCCACGCCTCGGGCCCGGTCGGGCTCCGCCTGCTGCGCAGCCGCACCCTGGTCTGCGAGGTCTCCGACGGCTCCCTGACCACCCCGCACATCCGCCACCCCTCGCTGACGGACGAGGGCGGACGCGGCCTCCAGCTCGTCGCCGCCGCGTCGGAACGCTGGGGCACCCGCCACTCCGACCGCGGCAAGACGATCTGGACGGAGCTGGCGCTGCCGGGGTGAACGCCTATGCTGGCGCGCGTGGAACCGCTGCTGGAGATCCCGCTGACCGGCGGCCGGATCACGCCGGGTGTCGTCCGCGTCGGGGACACGGTGCGGCGGCCGGTCGGGGGCCATGCGCCGTTCGTGCACCGGCTGTTGAGGCACCTGGAGAACGCCGGCTGCGACGCCGCTCCGCGGCTGCTGGGCACGGACTCCCGAGGGCGGGAGATCCTCAGCTTCCAGCAGGGGCGCACTTGTGCGAAGTTCCGCTCCCGGGAGTGGTCCCACGCCCAGATGACGGCCGCGGCGCGATTGCTGCGCCGCCTGCATGACGCGACGGCAGGCTCGCCGCTCGCGGGCGGCGAGGAGACGGTGTGTCACAACGACTTCTCTCCCCTCAACGTCACCTTCGTCGATGAACTCCCCGCCGCAGCCTTCGACTTCGACCAGGCGGCCCCCGGCTCTCGCGCCCGCGACCTCGCCTACGCAGCCTGGCTGTGGCTCCTCGGCCCCGAGATGACCCACCCCCTCGACCACCAACTGGCCCTCCTGCGCACCTTCCTCGAGGCGTACGGCCTGCCCGCCCACGACCGCCACGCCTTCGGCACCCGCATCGCCGCCCGCGTCGAGGCCGAACGCGACTTCCACACCCAGGCCGGCCGCCCCATCACCCCCAACTCCTGGCTCGCCCACGAGATCACGTGGCTGCACGCCCACGCCGAGACCATCGACCGGGAGGTGGCCGCGGGGCGGTAGGGCGCGGACCGGGCCGCACGCGCGCCGATCCGCGAGGCAGCTTCCGCCAATGCCGGGAACCGATGCCGGGCCCCCCGGAGGGGCCGGCCGGCCCAGGGGAGGCGTGAGCCGGTAGGGCTCGCCGGGTGGGGAGCCGACAAGGCCGAGAGCGGCCGAGCCCCTACTCGCTCTCCTTGCTCTCCAGCGTTCCGAGCGGGTCGGGGTGTGTCTGGAGGGCGGCGGTCACCCGCGGCCAGTCGGCGTCCGCGGGGGTGAGGGCGTTGCGGAGGAAGGCCGTCGTGAGGTGCTGGATCAGGGAGACGCGGGCGGGGCTCTCGTCGGTGGTCTCGGCGGCCTCGTGGCCGGCTATGCCGCCGAGCGAGTGCTCGGCGCCGAAGAGCGTGAGGAGGCTCTTGGGGCCGGGGCTGTGGGTGTAGGCGTCGGTGAACCAGTCGGGTCCGCGGGTGAAGAGGTGGGACTGGTCCTTGTCGCCGGCCACGATGAGGGCGGGCGCGGCCATGGTCCCGAAGGAGGGCCTCATGAAGGGGAAGTGCTCGGCGGCGAACGGCGTCAGGTCGTCGCCGAGGCCCGTCGGGGCGAGCAGCACGCCCGCCGTGATCCGCCGGTCGGACAGGTCCTCGCCGGGCGTGCCGTCGGCGCCCAGGACGCGCGCGCCGAGCAGAGCGCTCGCGGTCTGGGCACCCCAGGAGTGGCCGGCCACGGCGACGCGGTCGCGGTCGACCCGCCCGGCGTCGTCGGGCGGGCCGGGCGCGACCGCGCGGGTGCCGGCCAGGGTCAGCGCCGAGAAGGCGCCGGGGTGGTCGAGCGCGGCCACCTGGGCGACCATCCCGCCGATGCCGATCCCAGCGAGGTGCGCGGGCCCGCCGCCGAGCGCCCCGGCGAGGGCCGCCGCTCGGCGGCCAGGTCGCGGAGGGTGTAGGCGGACGCCTCGGGGTCCGCCGTGGTGGAGGCCCCGCTGTCGCGCAGGTCGTAGCGCACCGCGCGGCGGCCTCCGGCGGCGAGGCGTTCGCACAGCGCGTCGGGCCAGGAGAGCATCGTCGGCCCGCCCACGAGCAGGACGAGCGGCGCGTTCTCGTCCCCGAACGACTCGATGCCCAGGGCGATTCCGCCGACGTGGACGGCGGTCATCGGATCACCGCCGGACGTCGTAGGTCAGGTGCGTCGCGGTCGAGGTGACGACCGCGTCCCGCCGCACCAGCGCGCGCGGCGCGCCGCCGTCGAACAGGGGCGTCCCGGCGCCCAGCACGACGGGCGCCAGGTGCAGCGTGCGCACGTCGACCAGCCCGGCGTCGAGCGCGGAGCGGATGGTGGCGCCGCCGCCCATGAGGACGACGTCGAGGTCCTTGCCGCCGGCCGCCGAGGCCGCCTCGGCCCGCTCGCGGGCGGCGGTGACGGCGTCGGCCAGGCCGGTGGTGACGAACGTCCAGTCGAGGCCGGCCGTTCGCACCGCCTCCGGCGCCGTGCTGGTCACGACGACGAACGCGGGCTTGCCGACCTCGCCGGCGCCGTAGCCGGAGGTGTCGTCCCAGCCCTTGGGACCGTCGACCACGTCGAAGAGGCGGCGGCCCAGGACCACGGCGCCCGAGCGGGCGGTGCCCTCGCGCAGGACGCGGCGGTCGTCGGGATCGCCGGAGAACGCCCACGTGTGCAGGGCCTCGCCGCCGGTGCCCAGGCCGTGGTCCGGATCCGGGTCGGGGCCGGTGACGAAGCCGTCCAGGGAGATCGAGATGTCAGCGATGATGCGAGTCACGTCAGTGCAGACCCGGCCCGCCGCCCGGACTCATCGCTTCCGCACGCCGCGTGTCGTCACCGGGTCCCCTCGCCCCGGCCGGGATCGCGGCGGCGCCTCACGCGGGTCCGTCCCGGGACCGACGGCTGTGTACAGTCACCGCGTGATCCGCGACCAGCACTGCCCGCCCCTTCGAGGGAGGACCGCGTGAACGCCCCCGCGAACGCGAGCGGTCCGGCCGCCGACCGGGCGGGGCGGGCGTCGGCGGACGCGGTCATCGCGCGCCTCTACACGCAGTTGCGCGACGAGATCATCGACGGCAGGCTCGCGCCCGGCGAGACGCTCAGCCAGGTGCAGCTTGCCCGGCGCCTGGGCGCGAGCCGCACCCCGCTGCGCGAGGCCCTGCGGCTGCTGGAGCGGGAAGGGCTGATCGACTCGGAGTTCAACCGGCGCGTGCGGGTGGCCGGGCTGTCCGCGGCGGAGCTGGAGGAGATCTACGCCAGCCGCCTGGTGCTGGAGTCGCTCGCGGTGCGGCTGAGCGTCGAGCGGTTCACGGCGGAGGACATCGACTTTCTCCGGGCCCGGCTGGAGGCGATGCGGCAGGGCGCCGCCGCGCAGGACTACGAGCGGTGGAAGATCCCGCACCGGGCCTTCCACGCCAGGCTGCGCCGGGGCGCCGGGGCGCGGCTGACGCGTCAGCTGGAGACGCTGTCGGACCACGCCGAGCGCTACCGCCACCTGTACACCGTCGAGGCGCCCCGCGCCTGGGACGCCGGCCTCGTCGAGCACGGGGCGATCGTCGAGGCCTGCCGCGGGGGCGACGCGGAGGCAGCCGCCGACGCCGTCGGGCGGCACCTCGCCCACGTGGCCCTGAGCACGGTGGCGCTGGTGCAGCCGGACTACGATCCGGCGGCGATCCGGCAGGCCCTGAAGATGGTGCTGCGGCGCCAGGAGCGCTGAGCCCCGGGCGGTCCCTGGCCGCCGCCCCCGTTCGGTCCCGGCCGCCGCCCCGCGCGCCCGCGCCCGGTCAGCGGCGAGAACGGCCGGCGGTGCCCCACACCCCCTTATCTGTATGCAGTTACGGGACCCGGCGGCAGCCGACCCGCGCCGGCGGTGCGGCCACGAAGCCGCACGTCAGCGCACCTGACGGCAGTCAGTTTCCTCCCGGGCGCCTCGCGCACACCTTGACCGCCGACACCGTTCTGCATACAGTTTCGCCATGCCCACCACACTGAAGCACCCCAGCGGGAAGGCGGCCGAGCACGCGGGCCGGCAGGAGGTCGAGTCGACGGTCCGCGCCGTCATCGAGGACGTGCGCCGCGAGGGGGACCGTGCGGTGCGGCGCTGCTCCGAGCGTTTCGACCGGTGGTCCCCGGAGAACTTCCGCCTCTCGCGCGAGCGGATCGAGGAGATCGTGGCGGGCGTGCCGGCGCAGGTCCTGGACGACATCCGGTTCGTGCAGCGGCAGGTGCGCACCTTCGCCGAGCACCAGCTCGCCTCGCTGGGCGAGTTCGAGGTGGAGACCCTGCCCGGCGTCCGGCTCGGCCAGCGCAACATTCCGGTCGCGGCGGCGGGCGCGTACATCCCCGGCGGGCGCTTCCCGCTGCTGGCCTCCGCGCACATGACCATCGTGACCGCGAAGACAGCCGGGGTCGCGCGGGTGGCCGCCGCCACGCCGCCCATCCGCGGCGAGATCCCCAGCGCCACGATCGCGGCCATGCACCTGGCCGGGGCCGACGAGATCTACGTGCTCGGCGGCGTGCAGGCGGTCGCGGCCCTGGCGGTCGGCACCGAGACGATCCGGCCGGTCAACCTGCTGGCCGGGCCGGGCAACGCCTATGTGGCCGAGGCCAAACGGCAGTTGTTCGGCGAGGTCGGCATCGACCTGTTCGCGGGGCCCACGGAGATCCTGATCGTCGCGGACGACAGCGCCGACCCGTTCACCGTCGCCGTCGACCTGCTCAGCCAGGCCGAGCACGGGCCGGACTCCCCCGCCGTCCTCCTCACCACCTCCGAGCCGCTGGCGCGCGAGGTCATCGGCCACGTCGAGGCGCTGCTCCCGGGCATGCCCACGCGGGACTTCGCGGAGGCGGCCTGGCGGGACCACGGCGAGGTGCACGTCGTCGCCTCCCTGTCCGAGGCGTACGAGCTGGCGGACTCCTACGCCTCCGAGCACGTGCAGATCCTGACCCGCGAGCCGCGCGAGGCCCTGGCGCGCATGCGGGAGTTCGGCGCGCTGTTCCTCGGCTCGGGCACCTGCGTCTCCTACGGGGACAAGGTGATCGGCACCAACCACGTCCTCCCGACCCGGGGCGCCGCCCGCTACACCGGCGGGCTGTGGGTCGGCAAGTACCTCAAGACCGTCACCTACCAGGAGGTCACCGACCCGGCCACGAGCGCGCGCCTGGGTGAGGTCTGCGGGCGCGCGGCGCGCGTCGAGCACTTCGAGGGGCACGCGCGTTCCGGGGACCTGCGCGCCGCCGCGTTCGACCGCGGCGCGCTGGGCTGGGCCCGCGAGGCCGGGGCCGCCTCGTGAGCCGGGTCGCCGGCCGCACCGCGCTGGTCACCGGCGCGGGCAACGGTCTCGGGCGCGCCATCGCGCTGTCCCTCGACTCCGCCGGTGCCGACCTGGTGCTCGTGGGGCGTGACGCGGGACGGCTTGAGGGGACCGCCCGGCTGATCACGAACGGACGGGCGCGCGTGGCGACTTGCGACGTGTCCGCGCCGGAGGCGGTGGCCCGGCTGGCGGCCGACCTGGCGGGCGTGCCGGTGTCCATCCTGATCAACAACGCCGGCGTGGGCGGGCCGGTGCGACCGCTGGTGGAGGTCGAACCGGCCGAGTGGGACGAGGTGTTCGCCGCCAACGTCCGCAGCGTCTTCCTGATGAGCCGCGCCTTCCTGCCCCGGATGATCGCGGCCGGCTCCGGCGACATCCTCAACGTCGCCTCGGTCAGCGGCAAACGCCCCCTCGCGCGCCGCACTCCCTACACGGCCAGCAAGATGGCCGTCCTCGGGCTCACCCGCACGCTGGCGTTCGAGGTGGCCCCGCTCGGCGTCACGGTCAACTGCGTGTCCCCCGGGCCGGTTGCCGGCCCCCGGATGCGCGGCAACTTCGAACGCGAGGCGCGCGAGACGGGCACCACCGCGGCGGAGGCGGAGCGCGAGTTCACCGCCCGCGCGGCGCAACGCCGGATGCTGACCGAGCGCGAGGTCGCTGACGCGGTCCTCGCTACTCTGTCCCTGACGGGCCTGTGCGGCGCCGACATCGACCTGTCGGCGGGCATGATCGCGCCGTCCTGAGGGGCGCTGCGGGCGGATCGCGTCCGCGAGAGGTCGCTGGAATCCGGCCCCACGGGGCGGGGAGGATGCGCGTGGAGGCCCTGGAACAGTCCGGCTTCGAAGCACTGCTCATCCACCCGGTCCTCGACCCACCCACGGAGATGGCCCGCCTCGCGCGACTCCTCCCCTGAGCGTTCCCTGGGAGTGACCCTCATGCCGGCCGACTTCTCTTCTGCTCACCGAGCCGTGGAGTCGGGGGACCTCGACGCGCTCGGCATGCTGCTGGACGCCGGTGCCGACGTCCATGACGAGCACGACGGTCTGTCTCTGCTGCACCACGCGCTGGACCTCGCTTTCCACAGCGACGAGGAATACGGCGAGGCGGAGATCGAGCTCGTCGCCTTTCTGCTGGCCCGGGGCGCCGACCCCACCCGACGCTCCGGCGGCGGCACCGGGGTGTCAGCCGAGCACGTGGCGTTCGTCGCCGGTGCCGACCGCATTCTCGAGATGTTCGCGGCGTGGAAACGGGAGCGCGGCATCTGACTCCGTGCCGAATGGGCTCAGGCGTCGCGGCGGCGCAGGAGCGCCGTGGCGGCCAGCAGGCCCAGGGCGGTGTAGGCGGCGACCAGGAGGAGGGAGGGCCAGGGGCCCAGGGAGCCGACGGACTCGGGGGTGGCGTCGGAGGTCTGGGTGAGCTTCTCCAGCGCGGCGGTCGGGGATATGCCGGCGACCCAGCGTTCGGCGTCTCCGAAGAGGGGACCGAGCATGGAGGGCAGCAACAGCAGCCCCAGCACCGCCGTCACGGCCCCGGCCGGGTGGCGGACCAGCGTGCCGACCGCCAGGCCGAGCAGCCCGGCCACGGCGAACGCCCCCGCGACGCCGAGCAGGGCGGGCATCGGATCTCCCTGGGCGTAGGAGGGGCCGAGCATCGCGTCGCCCAGCAGGTAGGCGCCGGTGGCCGCCGGCAGGGCCAGCGCGAACAGCAGCCCGGACACGAGGGCGGCCTTGGCCGCCAGGACCGTGCCCCTGCGGGGGACGGCGGCGAAGGTGGTCCGGATGGTGCCGCTGGCGTACTCGCCGCAGATGACCAGGGCTCCGAGCACGGCGGCCAGCATCATCGCGGGGATGGCGATGGTGAGGCTGCCGCCGAGCACCGTGTCCTCCGGCTGGAGGCTTTCGGTGCCGGCGACGAACGCGGCGCCGGGCACGGGCAGGGCGGCCATGACGGCCGTCGTCGAGACGGTGGAACGGGTGCTGCGGAACTTGACCCACTCGAAGGCCAGCGCCCGCCGGAACCCGGCGGCCCCGCCCGCCGCTTCGGCCGCGCTCATGCCGGCACCTCCGCCCGGTGCTCGGAGACGGAGGCGGCCATCCGCGTGTACACCTCTTCCAGCGAGGAGTGCCGCGGCGTCAGCTCGTGCACCGCGAGGCCGTGCGACCGGGCCAGCTCGCCTATGGCCGCCGCGTCCAGGCCGTCCACCAGCCAGCCGCCGCCCGGCCGCGCGCTCGCCCGGCCCCCGGCCCGCTCCACCACCTCCCGCAGCCGCTCGGGCTCGGGGCCGCGCAGGACCGTCCGGCCGCCGGAGTGTGCCGCGATGAACTCCCGCGTCGGCGCGTCGGCCAGCAGCCGGCCGCGCCCGATCACGATGAGATGGTCCGCGGTCAGCTCCAGCTCGCTCATCAGGTGACTGGAGAGGAACACCGTCCGCCCCTCGGCCGCCAGCGAGCGCATCAGGTCGCGTATCCAGCGGATGCCCTCGGTGTCCAGGCCGTTCACCGGCTCGTCGAGGATCAGCACCTCGGGGTCGCCCAGCAGGGCCGCGGCGATCCCCAGCCGCTGGCCCATCCCCAGCGAGAAGCCCTTCGCCCGCCGCCGGGCGGTGTCCGGGCCCAGGCCCACCAGGCCCAGCACCTCGTCCACGCGGCGGCGCGGTATGCCGTTGCTCGCGGCCAGGGCGGCAAGGTGGAGCCGCGCGGACCGCCCCCCGTGAACGGCCCGCGCGTCCAGCAGCGCGCCCACCGTCCGCAGCGGCGCGGCCAGCTCGCGGTACGGGCGCCCGCACACCCGGGCCGCGCCCGCGCTGGGCCGGTCCATCCCCAGCACCATCCGCAGGGTGGTGGACTTGCCCGCGCCGTTGGGCCCGAGGAAGCCGGTGACGAGGCCGGGCCGGACCGCGAAGGTCAGGCCGTCGACGGCCGTCCTGGCGCGGCCCCGCGTGCCGCGACGCGGGCCGTAACGTTTGGTCAGCTCATGTACTTCGATCATGCCGACGACGCTACGGATCCCTCCCCCGCCCCACATCTGCCGGCCGGAGTCGGCGTCTACTCCCCTCGGAGTACCTGGCCCTTGCCGGCCGAGCCCGGGGACACCAGGCCCGTCTCGTAGGCGAGGACGACCAGTTGGGCCCGGTCGCGGGCGCCCAGCTTGATCATGCAGCGGCTGACGTGCGTCTTGGCGGTGAGCGGGGACATCAGCAGCTGGGCGCCGATCTCCTCGTTCGTCAGACCCTCGGCGACCAGTGCCATCACCTCCCGTTCCCGCCCGGTCAGCGGCGCCAGCAGCGCCGCTCCCTCCGCCAGGGGCGTCCGCATGCGCGCGAACTCCTCGATCACCCGCCGCGTGACGGAGGAGTCCAGCAGGCTCTGCCCGGCCGCGACGGTGCGGATCGCCGCCCGCAGCTCCTCCGGCTCCACGTCCTTCAGCAGGAATCCGGCCGCGCCCAGGCGCAGCGACTCGAAGACGTACTCGTCGGCCTCGAAGGTGGTCAGCACCAGCACCCGCACCCGGTCCAGCGAGGGGTCGGCGGCGATCCGGCGCGTGGCCTCCAGCCCGTCCATCCGCGGCATCCGGATGTCCATCAGGACCACGTCCGGCCGCGTGAGGCGCACCACCTCGACGGCCTCGACGCCGTCGGCCGCCTCGGCCACGACGGCCAAGTCGTCGCTGAGGTCGAGCAGGGCGCGGAAGCCCGCGCGGACGACCGTCTGGTCGTCCGCGAGCACGACGCGGATGGTCATGGGGGTCCTTCCGGGGCGGTCGGGAGGGTGGCGCGGACCTTGAAGCCTCCGGTGGGCAGCGGGCCGTACTCCAGGGTGCCGCCGACCGAGTGGGCCCTCTCCCGCATGCCGAGCAGGCCGAAGCCCTCCCCGGCCGCGACGGCCGGGGCGTGCGGGGGGCCGTCGTTGGTTATTTCGATGAGGAGGTGGCCCCCCGCCGGGTGGACGAGGACCGTCGCCCGCCGGGCGCCGGCGTGCTTGACGGCGTTGGTCAGGGACTCCTGGACGATGCGGTACGCGGCGAGCTCCACCACGGGGGGAAGCCCGCCGGCTTTCCCGGCGTGGAGCGTGACGGACAGCGGAAGGCGTTCGATCAGCTCCGGGAGCCCGTCCAGCCGCGGGGCCGGGGTCAGCGGCTGCGCCGGGCCGTCCGTCTCGTCGCGGAGCATGGCCAGCGTGGTCCGCAGCTCGCGAACGGCCGACCGGCCCGACTCGCGCACCTGGCGCAGTGCCGAACGCGTCATCTCCGGCCGGGAGTCCAGCGCGTCCAGCGCGACCCCGGCCTGGACGGTCATGGCCGAGACGGTGTGCGCGATGACGTCGTGCAGCTCGCGCGCCATGCGCACCCGCTCCTCGCGCACCCGCCGCGCGGTCTCCCGGCGGTGCTCGGCTGCGGCGCGGCGGGCCATCTCGTGCCGGCCCCGGACGACCTCGCCCAGCAGCAGCGGCACCAGCGGGATCGCCATCTCCAGGACGGGCGAGGGGACCACCCCCTCCTCCTGCCCCGCCGCCACGGCCGCCGCGCCCGAGGCGAACGCTGCCAGCAGCGCCACCCGCCAGGTGCGGCGACGGCTTCCGGCCAGGGCCACGTAGTACAGGCAGACCATGGCCGGGAGGTTCAGCAGCTCCCCGAGGTGCCCCGAGACCGTCCACGTCAGGGCGCCGACGCCGGTCACCGCCGCCGCCGCCATCGGATGCCGCCGGTGCGCGAGCAGCCCGGCCACCGAGACGGCCATCACCGACCAGCTCAGCCAGTCGTCCTCCCGCGAGCCCGGGACGTTCGAGGCCAGGTCGGCGGCGGTCACGCCCCCGACCACCAGCGTGAGCAGCAGCTCCCTCCCGAAGCGGCCGAGGCCGTGCAAGCGCTCCATGCCGCCACGGTAGGGCGGGACGGCGAGCCCCGCGTACGACGACGGGAGTAGCCGCCGGCCCCGAAGGGGTGGAACGCCGGGCGTCCGGCTGTGGGCCGGGCTCAGAAGGCGAGGGTGAGGGCGGTGGCGGTGTAGACGGTGATCAGGAGGACGCCGTCGAAGCCCAGGCGCCACCAGCCGCGTTCCTGGCGGACGAGGAGCCCGCCGAGCAGGACGGTGGTCATGACGAGGGCGCCCGCGGTGAGGAAGAGCTCGTCGGGGTTGGCCGCGTGGTAGAGCGATCCGCCGCGGTAGGCGATGTCGCCGACGACGAGGTTGAGGGCGTCCAGGCAGTTGCCCCCGATGACGGCGGCCACGGCGAGGGTGAGCGCGCCGCGGCGGACGGCGGCGATGGCGGTGACGGTCTCCGGGAGGGCGTTGACGATACCCATCAGGACGGCTCCGACGAAGCCGGCCCTGAGGCCGGTGGCGGCCACGAACGTCTCCGCCGTCCGGGTGACGACCCATCCGCTGAGGACGACCAGGGCGGCGATGGCGAGGAACTCGCCCCACAGACCGGCGGTGCCGCGGCGGCCGGGGGCGGCGGTCGCCTCGGGGACGTCGGGCACGGTGTCCCGGGTACGGACGGGAATCCACATGGGGCGGGGGCGGTCGCTGATCAGCCGCAGGCCGCCCCAGTAGAAGCCGGCCATGACCGCGGAGGCGGGGTGGATGCCCGCGACGGTGACGTCGGGGCTGAAGGAGGCCATGAGGGCGACGCCGAGCAGGCCCATGAGCAGGCAGCCGAAGAGGAGGTTGGGCAGGGAGGCCGCGGCGTGTTCGAGGTTGGTCCTGCGGTAGGTGAGGTCGGCGGCGGCGATGGCCAGGGTCTGGGCGGCGATGCCGCCCACGGCGTTGCTGTAGGCGAGGTCCGGGTGGTCGTCGGCGGCGGCCACGGCGGTCATGACGATGCCGGACAGGGAGGTGACCAGCCCGAAGAAGACGGCGCCGAAGAGGGCCTCGCCCCGGCCGGTGCGGTCGGCCAGGGTGTCCCCGAGGGTGGCCAGGCGCACGCTGCACAGGACGGTGAGCGTGCCGACGGTGAGGAAGAGGGCGACGCTCCAGCCCAGCGGCCACGGGCCGGTGAGGACGTCGGGCACCGTGCTCTCCTCGTGGTCGCGGGCCGCCCGGCGCGGCTGCGGGCCGAGTACCACCGGGACGGGGCCGGCACACCCGCGGGCGGGCGCGCCGGCCCCGCGGTCACCCGTTCGGCCGCCCCCGCCCCCGGGGCCCGGGGCCCGGCGGGCCGACGAGTTCGGCGAGGATGTCCTCCATCGCGACGAAGCCCAGGAGGGTCCCGCCGCCGCTGGTGACGGCGGCCAGGTGGGTGGAGGCGGCGCGCATCGCGGTCAGGGCGTCGTCCAGCCGGGTTTCGGGGGCGATGCGGACGACGGGGTGCAGGGCCTGCCGGGGAAAGGGCTTGTCGGGCGCCGCCGCGGCGAGCGCGTCCTTGACGTGGAGGAAGCCCAGGACCGTGTGGCCGGGGCCGGTGACGGGGAAACGCGAGTAGCCGGAGGCCGCCGCGGTGCGTTCGAGCCGCCGGGGGGTGATCCGGTGGCCGACGGTGGTCATGCGGGCGGCGGGGACGGTGATCTCGGCGACGGTGCGGGTGCCCAGGGCCAGGGCGTCGCGCAGCCGTTCGCTCTCCGCGGTCTCCAGCAGGCCGGCGTCGGTGGAGTCCTTGACGATGCGGGCCAGTTCCTCCTCGGTGAAGACGGAGGCGACCTCGTCCCTGGGCTCCACGCGCAGCAGGCGCAGCAGGGCGTTGGCGAAGGCGTTGATGCCGAAGATGACCGGGCGCAGGGCGCGGGTGAGGGCCACCAGGGGCGGGCCGAGGGCCAGGGCGGTGCGCTCGGGGGCGGCCAGGGCGATGTTCTTGGGGACCATCTCGCCGATGAGCATGTGCAGGTAGGTGGCCGCGGCCAGGGCGATGGTGAAGGCGACGGGGTGCACCAGGCCGTGGGGCACGTGGGCGGCCTCGAAGGCGGGTTCCAGCAGGTGGGCGATGGCCGGTTCGGCGACGGCGCCCAGGACCAGGGAGGAGACGGTGATGCCGAGCTGGGCGGTGGCCATCAGGGGCGAGAGGTGCCGCAGGGCCCACAGCACGGTGCGGGCCCGGCGCTCGCCCGCTTCGGCACGCGGCTCGATCTGGTCGCGGCGCACGGAGATCAGGGCGAACTCCGCCCCGACGAAGAAGGCGTTGGTCAGCAGGGTGAGGGCCCCGAGGATGAGCTGGAAGGCGGTCACCGCTCGTCCTCCCGGGTGGCCCCGGAGGGGCCGGACGGCCCGGGGCCGGTGAGCCGGACCCGGTGCGCGCGGTGGTGCGCGGTGGTCAGCACGGTCAGCGTCCAGCCCGCGAGCCCGACGCTGTCGCCGCCGGCCGGGATTTTCTCGAGCCGGCTGGCCAGCAGCCCGGCGAGGGTCTCGTAGGGGCCGTGGGGCACGGCCAGGCCGATGGCCGGCAGCTCGTCCACGCGCAGGCCGCCCTCGGCCTCCCAGACGCCGGGGCCGGCCGGGACCAGGGCGGGCTCCTCGGCGGGGTCGTGCTCGTCGCGGACCTCGCCGACGACCTCCTCGACGATGTCCTCCAGCGTGACCACCCCGGCGGTGCCGCCGTATTCGTCGACGACCACGGCCATCGACCCGCCGCCGCGCAGGCGTTCCAGGAGCTTGTCGACGGGGAGGCTGTCGGGCACGGCCAGCGGCTCGGTGGCCAGCGCGGTGACCGGGGTGGCGGGCCGCAGCTCCGGGGCCAGGCCCAGGATGTCGCGGATGTGGACGGTGCCGGTGATCTCGTCCAGGTTCTCCCGGTAGACGGGGAAGCGGGAATGGCCCGTGGCCAGGGTGAGGGCGGCGGCGTCGGCGGCGGTGGCGCCCTCGTGCAGCGCGTGGACGTCCACGCGCGGGGTCATGACGTTCTCCGTCGTCAGCTCGCTCAGGTGGAGCGTGCGGACGAACAGCTCGGCCGTGTCGGCCTCCAGCGCCCCCTGGGCGGCGGAGTGGCGGGCGAGCGCGATCAGCTCCTGGGGGGTGCGCGCGGAGGCCAGCTCCTCGGCGGGCTCCAGGCCGAGGCGGCGCACCAGGCGGTTGGCGGTGTCGTTCAGGTGGCGGATGAGCGGGGCGAAGGCGGCGGTGAAGCCGCGCTGCGGGCCGGCCGAGAACTTCGCCACCGTCAGGGGGTGGGCGATGGCCCAGTTCTTGGGCACCAGCTCGCCGATCACCATCAGGACGACGGTCGCCAGCGTCACGCCCAGGAGCGTAGCCGCCGGGGAGGCGGCCCGGCCCAGGCCGGCCGCGTCCAGCGGGCCGCGCAGCAGTGCGGCGAGCGAGGGCTCGGCGAGCATGCCGATCACCAGAGAGGTGACCGTGATCCCGAGCTGTGCGCCTGAGAGCTGGAACGTCAGCCTGCGGACGGCCGCCAGGGCGCCGGCCGCGCCCCGCTCGCCGTTCTCGACGGCCCGCTCCAGCGCGCCGCGCTCCACGGTGGTCAGGGAGAACTCGGCGGCGACGAAGACGCCGCAGGCCAGGGTGAGTGCCAGGGCGAGCAGGAGCAGCAGGACTTCGGTCACCGCGCCACCCCCGGTCCCCCGGTCGTCATGGCTGGGCGGGACGCGGCGCGGCCGGTACTGGGTGGTTCACCCATGGCGGGTGGCTGCTCCTTCACTGCTGGGGACGGTGGGGTTGCTCGGGGCGAGGGCGGCCCGCCCGGGTTCCGCCCGGGTTCCGCCCGGGGCAGGGTCGGGCAGAACGGCGGCGGCCGGTGCGCGACGCGGTCCTGGCGAGGGGTGACTTTCGGACGTTCTGCTCCCGGAGGTCTGGACGTGCTGGTCGGGGCATGCCCGGCCCCTATTCTTCTACATGCGTGTAGAAAGCGCGAGGAGGGGCCCGGCGGTCGCGGGCCCCCACCATCCCCGGACACAGACGTTAGGGAGTGAACGCCGCGATGGTGTTCAAAAGGCTGCTCGGCTCGCTCGGCGTGGGCGGGCCCACGGTGGACACGGTCCTGGACGGCGGCCCCGTGCTGCCCGGAGGCACCCTGTCCGGCCAGGTTCATCTCCAGGGCGGCGCCGCGGACTTCGACATCGAGCACGTCACCCTGGAGCTGGTGGCCCGGGTCGAGGCCGAGTACGAGGAGGGCGAGGCCGAAGGCGTGGTGCCCTTCGAACGGCTGACGGTCGGCGGCGGCTTCCGTCTGGCCGAGGGCGCCCGGCACAGTGTCTCCTTCTCCGCCCGGCTGCCCTGGGAGACCCCGGTCACCGAACTGCACGGACAGCCCCTGGGCGTGGTGCTGGGCGTTCGCACCGAACTGGCGGTCGCCGGGGCCAGGGACAAGGGCGACCTCGACCCGCTGCACGTGCGCGCGCTGCCGGTGCAGGAGGCCGTGCTGGAGGCGCTGGGGCAGCTCGGCTTCGGCTTCGCCTCGGCGGACCTGGAGCTGGGCCGCATCCACGGGACCGGCCAGCAGTTGCCCTTCTACCAGGAGATCGAGCTGACCCCGCCCGCGGCCTACGCCTACGCGGTCAACGAGGTCGAGGTGACCTTCCTCGCCTCCCCCGGCGGCGTGGAGATCGTGCTGGAGGCCGATAAGCGCGGCGGGCTGTTCTCCGGCGGCCACGACGCCGTGGGCCGGCACACCGTCAGCCACGACAGCGTCGGCCACATCAACTGGACGGCGGAGGTCGAGGCGTGGATGCGCGAGCTCATCGAGCACCACGCCGCCCACCACCCTCCGCGGCAGGTCTGGCAGCAGGGGCACGCCGACCCCTACGGCCACGGCGGCGGGTTCGCCCACAAGGACGGCCACGGCCATGACGGGGGCCACCACTCCTCCGGAGGGCCGGGCATGGGCACCGTGATCGCCGCGGGCGCGGCCGGGCTCGCGGTCGGGGCGGTCGGCGGTTACGTCGCCGGCGAGGTTCTGGAGGAGATCTTCGAGGACGAGGGGGGCGAGGAGGAGTCCTGACCCGCGGCGGGCAGCCGGGCGCGAGCCCGCGGGGCCCGGAACTCCCCCGACCCGCCGGTAGTTCTACACTCCTGTAGAAATAAGCGCTCCGGGCCGCCGCCGGCGGCCCGGACGACCGCACCGAGCAAGGGAGTTCCCGTGGCCCTGTGGGACCGCATCCGGGAGTCCGCGTCCTCCATGCAGGCGCAGCTCAACGCCAGGAAGAACGACCTCAAGAGCGGCGCCTTCCGCGACGCGAGCATGGCGATCTGCGCCCTGGTCGCCGCCGCCGACGGCACGGTGGACGCCAGTGAACGGCGCCGGGTGGCGCAGCTGATCGCCACCAACGAGGTGCTGCAGAACTTCGCCGCCGACGACCTCCAGCGCCGCTTCGACGACTATCTCGACAAGCTCGCCGCCGACTTCGACTTCGGCAAGGTCAGCGTCCTCCAGGACGTGGCCAGGACGAAGAAGAAGCCCACCGAGGCCCGCGCGGTGATCCAGATCGGGATCGTGATCGGCGGAGCGGACGGCACCTTCGACCAGGACGAGAAGGCCGTCGTGCGCGAGGCGTGCTTCGCCCTGGACCTGAACCCCGCCGAGTTCGACCTGTAGACGCCGCCGGCGGGGCGGCGGACTCCACGTCCCCGGCCCGCCCCGCGGGTCAGGCCGTCGTCGCCGCGCGCAGGATCACGAACAGCGCGGTGGCAGCGTTCAGCGAGGACAGGGCCGACGCCAGGGCGCCGCCGGCCGCCAGGAAGACGGCCAGGCGCGTTCCGGAGTGCGCAGGCGGCCAGGTGCGCGGGGGAGGCGCGGGGGCCAGCAGGGCCGCCACCCGGCGGGGCACGGGCCCCGGCGACGCCAGCGCGGCCAGCGGGGCGGGCGGGGTCCGCGCGGCCAGCGCGGCCTTGCCCACCGTGCGGGCCATCAGGCGGCGGTCCCCCACCACCCCGGCCGCCTCCTCGTCCGCCCAGCGCTCCGCGCCGTAGGCGACGGCCGTGCGCAGCGGGCGCAGGAACGGATTCGCGCGCGCAGCCAGCCGCGCGACCAGCAGGTGCCGGTGGTGGCGCGCGGCCAGATGAGCCCGCTCGTGCGCGAACAACGCCCGCCGCTCGGGCCCGTCGAGGATCGCGAGCATCGCCGTGGAGACCACGATCCGGCCCCGGCGCCCGCGGCGGCCCGGCAGCGTGTAGGCATAGGGCTGGGCGTCCGGGAGCACGGCCACCGGGGAGGCCGGGAGCCCGGCCAGCGCCTCCTCCACCCGGCGCCGCACCCGGCGCTGCTGCCACAGCGCCCCGGCGCAGGCCGCCGCCACCGCGACGAGCGCGGGGATGGCCGCGCGGCCCGCAACCCCGTCCCAGGGCACCGCCTGGCGCACCTCCGGATCGGACCAGCCGTCCGGCAGCGGATTCCCGGGCAGCTGCGCCGTGCCCACCACCATGACCAGGGTCAGGCACAGCGTGCTGCACACCGCCAGCAACGCCGCCGCGCCCGTCAGCAGCCGGGTCGCCGCCCGCGGGTGCAGGTGCTGTTCCGCCAGGCGCGCCACCGGCCAGGCCGTCAGCGGCAGCACCAGTGGCAGGAAGACGAAGACTCCCACCGGCTCACTCTTCCGCGGGGGGATCGGGCTGGCCCAGCAGCTCCCGCAGCGTCCGCTCGTCGTCCGGGGGGAGCGCGGAGACGAAGCTGGTCAGCACCGCCTCGCGGTCCGCCTCCCGGTCCAGCACCCGCCGCATCCGCAGCGCGGCCAGGCCCGGCACGTCGGCCGTCGCCCGCCACAGGAAGGCCCGGCCCGACCGTTCCCTGGTCACCGCCTCCTTGCTCAGCAGCCGGGTCAGGATCGTGATCACGGTGGTGAGGGCCGGCGTTCCGCCGAGCCGTTCCTGCACCCACGCCGCCGTCACCGGCCCGGGCGCCGCGCGCAGCGCCGTCAGCACCAGCGCCTCCAGCTCCCCCTGTCCCCGCCGGGAGCCGGCCGGTCCCCGGCCGGCTCCCGGGCGGCCGTCCTGGTCACTCACTGCCGTCTCCCTCCGCGCGCCGCCCGGCCCATCGTAGTGAGCCCCGGCCGGCGGGGCCGCACTCCTGGCCGGTGCCCGCCGGGGGGCCGGCTTGTTAGCGTGCGGGCATGACGGCTTGCGCTGAATGCGGCTTCGAGTACGACCTCGCCACGGCTCCCGAGGTCCCGGCGCTCGCCCGGGGCCTCGCGGGCGAGTACGCGGACCTGCTGCGGGCCTCCCCGGCCGCGCTGCGGCGCCGCCCGGCGCCCCGGGTGTGGTCACCCCTGGAGTACGCCTGCCACGTACGCGACGTACTGCTCGTCCAGCGCGAGCGGACCCTGGCCGCACGACGCCGCGAAACGCCCGTCGCCGAACCCATGGGCCGCGAGGAACGCGTCGACCACGACGGATACGCCGCCCAGCACCCCGCCGGCGTCGCCCGCCAACTCCACGACGCGGCCATGCTCTTCGCCCACGTCCTGGAACGGCTCCCACCCGCCGACTGGGAACGCACCCTCATCTACACCTACCCCGAGCCCGCGGAACGCTCCCTGCGCTGGCTCGCCGTCCACACCCACCACGAACTGCGCCACCACCTCCAGGACATGCGCCGCCAGCTCCCGCCCCCCGGCGCGGCCGGTGCCGCCTGATCCGGGCGGGAGGATGCGTGTGGAGGCCGACCGGGACCCGGGACAGCCGACGGGCCGGTGCGGTGCACCGGCCCGTCGGGGTTTCACGTGTCAGCGGTGGCGTGCGCGCCGCTGACGGGTGGTGAGAACGACCGTCGTGCCCACGGCGAGCAGCGCGGCCGTGAGGGCGAGGGCGGCTCCGAGGCCGGACATGCCGGTTCCGGCGAGGTCGCCGCCCGGTGGCCGAGGGGCCGGTGCCGGGG
>NZ_JAVREN010000016.1:0-113188 GCF_031845405.1 Streptomyces boetiae | reverse complement strand
GACGACATCCGCCCGCTGTGGGAGGCCGCCAAGGGCCTCACGCCCCGCCCGCCCACCCGCAAGACCCTGCACGCCGCGCTGCGCGGCCTGCACCTGGCGGCCCGCCGCCCGGAGCCCGGGGCCCTCAGCCGCTCCAGCCGCGGCCGGCTCTCCGAGGAGGAGGTGTCCGCCCTCCTGCACGGCGGAGACCGGCTGCCCGACTGGCCGGCCGTGGACCTCCTGGTGCACGCGCTCGGCGGCCGGTCCGAGGCGTTCCACCCCCTGTGGGAGGCCGCCCGCGCACCCGGCGCCGCCCCGCAGCCGGTCGCCCCGCACCCCGTTGGCCCGCCCGCCGACGCCTTCGGCTGACGCCGGCTCCACCGGCGTCCGGGCCGCCCTCCCGACCCCAGACGAGAGGCACTCCCCGCATGGCGAACCCCCAGGACGCCGGAGAGGCCGGCCCGCCGCTGCCTCCCGACCGCGAGGCGTTCCGCGCCCTGCACCTGGCGCACTACCTCGGCTACGCCCGCCTCCACCTGCCGGGCGCCGCCGCCGAGGAGGCCGTCGCGGCCGTCTTCGAGCACCTCTTCGCCCGCTGGCACAGCGTGCTGTCCACGCCCAACCCCGCCGCCCACGCCTGGGCATTGCTCACCGCCCGTACCCGCGCGCGGCCCCTGCCGCTGCCCACCCTCAGCCCCGCCCAGTACGACGTCTTCGTCCTGCACCACCTGCTGGGCTGCCCGGTGCCCGAGGTGGCCACGGCCCTGGGGGAACGCCCGGGCACGGTCCGGTCGTTGCTGTCCGCCGCCGTGGCCCGCGCGCGGGAGCGCGCCCACGACCCCGCACACGGGACGGCTCCCGCACCCGCCGGGTGGGCGGATGCGGGAGCCGTGGGGGAGAGGGAGAGGAAGGTCAGCAGTTCGAGGACGCCGCCTCACCCGCGAAGCGGGCGTTGAGGAAGTCGATCGCCTCGTCGTTCCCGTAGAGGACGCCGTCGATGTGCTCGCCGCGCGCCTCGATGGGCTCCCAGGTCAGCTCCGTGCCCGCCGAGCACAGGTTGGTGCGCAGCGTCTGGGCCTGCCGGTAGCCGACCAGGTTGTCGTTCACGATGTGGTACTGAAGCACCGGCACCGAGATGGCCTCGCCGCCGAGCCGGTTCTCCGCCAGCCGCTCCTGCCAGGTCGCATCCAGGAAGGGCGGCGAGGTGGTGAAGTCGCTGACGCTCGTGCCGACGTAGTCCGTCAGCAGGTCGGCGACGCAGGAGCTCTCGTTCATCTCCGCGAACGCCGTGCGGCCCTGGTCCGTCAGGAACGAGTCCAGGTCCAGCTCCGGGTAGGCGTTGTCCAGGCCCAGCAGCGCGTACAGCAGCACGCCCATGCCGCGCTGGCCCTCCAGCGGCAGGGCCACCTGCACCAGGTCGGCCGGCACGCCGCCGCCGACCACGCCCGCCACGTTCAGCTCGGGGGCGTACTCGGGAGCCAGCTGGCCCGCCCACATGGCGGCGGCGCCGCCCTGCGAGTAGCCGCGGAAGGCGACCTGCGCCTCGGGGTTCAGGCCCGCCTCGGGCAGGCGCTGCGCCGCGCGCACGGCGTTGATGAGGGCCGGGCCCATGGAACGGCCGACCATGTAGGTCGAGTCGGGGTCCGGGTGGTAGCCCTCGTAGTCGGTGATCGCCACCGCGTAGCCGGCCTGCAGCATGTCGTTGACGGCGTTCTGCTCGTAGAACCACTCGTTCGCGATGTGGTTCGAGGGAGCGCACCAGAACGCCGGGCCGTGCGTGCCGGGGCCCATGCCGACGATCGGCAGCGAGGCCGGGTCCTCGGCGTCGTTGGGGATGATCACCGTGCCGGTGACCGCCACCGGCTCGCCCACCGCGTCCGTGGACAGGTACATGACCTGCCAGGCGGTGCCGAGGTTGCGGGTGAACGCCGGGCCCGCGCTGGACTCGCGCGCGCGGATGATGTCGCCGGGCTCGCCCGCGGGCAGCGGGCTGGGCGGCGTGTAGAAGGCGATGTCCTCCTCGCTGGCGTTCCCGTCCTGGTCCACGGCCGGGGCCGCGGCGGGGCCTGAGGCTGCTACCGGGCCGGCTGCGGCGAACAGCAGCGTGACGACCGACAGCGGTGCGAGGAGGCGTATTCCCCGTCGTCGCCGCCGGAACAGCGTGTCGAGCACGGATCCAACCTTTCGTCCGGCCTTATCGAGGTGAGGAATCGCGAGCGTGTCAGGAAACACGGCGGAAATCCACAGGCGGCCGGAAGCCCCCGGAATACTTGTCAGCCCGGCGAGTAGGCCGGGCCGATCGGTACGCCGGGGGCGACGAATCGCTCAATTACGCCGTGCGATCAGGCGGTAGGCGTTGCAGAAGCGTGTGCGCCGCGCGATGGGGGCCAGCGCCAGGTCCAGGCCGTGCACGGCGAGCATCAGCGGCAGAGCGGCGATCAGGCCGCCCAGGCGCGTGGCGCGCGCCGCCCGGCCCGGCTTGCGCGGGCGCCAGGCCAAGTCGTCCTGCGGCAGCACCCGGTTGAGCACGAACCACAGCCCGCCGATCAGGTCGACGGGGATGTGGGCGTTGCCGAACTCGGCGGCCACGACGGTGAACCCGGTGCGGTTCAGCTCCTCCTGCATGTTGGCGAGCGGGATGAAGTGGAGGTGCTGCGGCTGGAACCACGGCACCCAGTACTTCCCCATCACCTTGCCCGAGAGCGACTGCGGGTTGGGGATCTCGATCAGCAGGTGCCCGCCGGGCTTCAACGCCGTGCGCGCGGCGGCCAGTTCGGCCTTCGGGTCGGTGGTGTGCTCCAGGTAGTGGAACATGCTGACCAGGTCGTACTGCCCCGCCAGCTCCTTCTCGGCCAGCTCGGTGAGGAAGCCCCGGTAGGCGCGGCTGATGCGCCCGGCCTCGGCGGCCTGCTCCACGCTCTCGCCCATGTCCAGGCCGTGGAATTCGGTGTCCGGGAGCAGCTGCCTTGCCGCCGCCGGGAAATGCCCCAGCGCGGTGCCCACGTCCAGCCAGGCGCGCGGCGCGATGTGCGGGGTCACCGCGTGCACGCTGGCGTGGAAACGCTTCACGCTGCTGCCGCGCGAGAACATTTCGGCCGACGTTTCCGCACCCAGGCCGTCATAGAAATCCCGGTAGTAGAAATCGAGGCCCTCCGCGTTGAGCCGCGGATTCTGGAAGGTGTGGTCGCAGTCCCGGCAGCGGTCCAGGGTGAACTCGCCCGGCTTGGCCTGCACCCAGTCCCGGGTCCTCAGCCGCTGCGTCAGCCGCTCGGAGCCGCACCACGGGCAGCGCGTCTCCCGCGGCAGGAAGAACCGGCCCAGGCCGCGTGCCATCTCGGCCTGGTAGGTGACGCGGGCCCGCGCCACTTCCGCCGTGCTGGGTGCCATCTCTCCTGCTCTCCTCCCGTCCCCGTGCGGGGGCCGGGACTGTTCGGTGTATCAACGGTGTCGTGTGCGGGCCGGTGATATCAGGGTGCTGCGGGTCCTGCGGGGGTCCGGCGAGGGTAGGGCCGGAGGCGGGGGAAGGGGAAGGCGCGCGCGGCGCTCACCTGGGAAGGGGGCTGGAGCGCACCCGGGCCGCCGCGGCGGCCCGCTCCAGGCGCCCGGCCGCGGCCGGGGCGCCGCCCGCCGCCCGGAAGGCGTCCCCGATCCGGCGGGCTGCCGCCGCGTAGGAGGGCTCCCCGAGCACCGCGTCCAGCGCCGCGCCGATGGCCTCCCGGCCGCTGCGGCCGAAGCGGATCCGCACACCCGCCCCGGCCTCGGTCACCTGCCCGGCGATCACCGGCTGGTCGTCCCGGATGGGCGCCACGACCAGCGGGACGCCGTGCCACAGCGACTCCGCGACCGTGTTGTGCCCCGCGTGGCAGACGACGGCGCCCGCCCGGGCCAGCACCTCGAGCTGCGGCACCCGCGGCGCCACCAGCACGTCCTCGTCCGCCGCCGGGCCGCCCAGAACCCCGCCGGGGTCCGCGACAACGGCCCGCAGCCGGTCCGCGCGCTCGCGCACGGCCGTCACGCACTCCGACAGGAACCGCGTCCCGGCCGCCGTGTTCGCCGTGCCCAGGGTGATCAGCACCAGCGCCCGGTCCGGGTCCCGCTCCGGCCAGTCCCGGGGGAAGCCCGGCTCGGCCGGGCGCGGGCCCAGCGCGGGGCCGACGAACACCAGCGGCCCGCGGCCGGGCGGCGGGGGCCCGGCCAGCTCGGGCGTGGAGAACACCAGCGTCAGCAGCGGCGAGAAGCGCGGGTCGTAGGCCGCCTCCGGGGCGCCCAGGCGCTGCCGCAGCTCCGCCAGCACCTCGCGTATCCAGGCGTCCACCTTCGGCAGCCCCACCGCCCCGGCCAGCTCGGCCGAGGTCGTCGAGGAAGTAGCGAACGGCACGCCCAGGCGCTCGGCCACCAGCGACCCGGCGACCGTCTGCTGATCGGCCACCACCACATCCGGGCGGAACTCCCGCACCGCGGCCTCCACCCCGGGCGCCATCACCTCGGCCAGCGGCGCGAACCACTGGTCCCACAGGAACTTCAGCGCGGCCACGCCCCGCAGCCCCTCGGGCCGCCCGCCCAGGTCCGGCCCCCGCCCGCAGGCGAAGACCCGCCGCGGGTCCCGCGGGCCCAGCAGCCGCTCCAGCAGGCCGGGGTCGCCGGCCCACGCCACCTCGTGCCCCCGCGCCGCCAGCTCCCGCGCCACCGCGGCGGCGGGGTTGACGTGGCCGACCAGCGGGGGGACGACGAAGAGGAATCTGCTCACGACGCCAGTCCCTGTCCCTGCCCTTGCCCCTGGGCCGCGTGCTCGCGCACCCAGTCCAGCGCCAGGCGGCTGACCGCGTCGGGCGCCTCCACCAGCACCGAGTGCTTCTGCCCGGCCACCTCGGCGACCCGCACCCGCTGAAGCTGCGAGGCGAGCTGCGCCGTCTCCTCCGCGACCAGGCCCTCGCTGCCGTTGATCAGCAGCACCGGGCAGCGCACCGAGCGGATGTCCTCCTCGGTCAGCGGCGCCCCGGCCGTGAGGTCCTTCATGATGCTGGTGGAGTGGATCAGCCGGGCCGCCGAGCGGCCCATCCGCTCGATCCGCGCCTCGTGCCGCTTATCGCGACGGCTGGGCGGCGCGGCCGTCCCGTACTGGTCCACGAACCACGACAGCGGCTTGGGGTCGCCGTCCTCCTCGCCCAGCACCTGGCTGAGCGCGCCGCGCATCACCCGGCCCCAGGCGTCCGTGGCCGGCACCGACTCTATGACCAGCACCGAGGCCGTTCGCTCCGGGTGGCGGACGGCGAAGTCCAGCGCCACCGTCCCGCCGAAGGAGTTGCCCACCAGGTGGACCGGGTCCTCCACGCCGAGCCGGTCCAGCAGCGCGTCCAGGTCGGCCGTGAAGTCCTGCACGGTGTACCCGGTGCGTGGCCGCTCGCTGCGCCCGTGCCCGCGCAGGTCGAACATGACCGCGTCGCAGCCCGCCGCGGCGAACGCCGGGCCCAGCGTGAAGTAGAAGCTGGCGAGGCTGTCGATGAACGCCCCGTGCAGGAACACCACCACGGGCGCTGGCCCGTCCTGCGGCTCGGTGCCGCGCGGCGGCAGGCGCATGACGTTCAGCGAGACGCCGTTGGCCTCGACGGCGGCCACCTCAGCCCTCCCCGCGGGCGGAGCCGAGGCCGGCGAGCACGTGGTCGACCAGGCGGCCCACGGTCAGGGAGATGATCTCCTCCAGCTCCATGTCGGCGATGAACTCCGCGAAGTTGACGCGGTCGCCGTATCGCTCCTCCAGCCGCTCGGAGAGGGCCACCATGTCGATGCTCTCCAGCATCAGGTCGTCGGCGAAGCTGGTCTCCATGGTGATCTCGACGTCATCGAGGCCCTCGTCGAGGGCGTCCTCGTCGAGGATGGACCGGATCATCCCGGCCACCGTCGCCAGGACCTCCTCCGCGGTCTCCTGGCTCTGGGTCCCCTGTACGGCGCTCACTCGCTGATCTCCTCGTCGTAGTCCGCGACGTCGTTCGCCTCTCCGAACGGGTCGAACGGGTCTTCTGATGGGTCTTCCGGGGCCGTCCAGGCCACGACGTAGCGCCGCGCCCCGTGCGTGACCGGGGCGCAGCGCACCCGGTGCCGGCCCGCGGCCGTCGCCACGGTCAGCTCCTCCTCGGACGCCTCGACCACGGCGAAGTCCCGGGGCCGCCCGCGCAGCCCGGTGCCCTCGGCCTTGGCCGCGGCCTCCTTGGCCGCCCAGAACCGGGTGAACCACGCGGCCCGCTCGCCGCCGGCGGCCACCGACTCCAGCAGCGCGCGCTCCCGCTCGCCCAGCGCGGCGGCCTCCGCGCGCCCGGAGTCCCCGGTGACCTCCTCGACGTCGATGCCCACGCCGGGCGCCCCCGGCGGCGCCGGCCGGACCAGGGCCACGGCCACGTCCCCGCGGTGCGCCAGGGACAGCGCCAGCGGCGGCAGCTCCCGCCCGTGCCGCCCGGTGACGAACGGCCGCCCGGCCGCGTCGTTGCCGATCTCCAGCTCGGCGGGGAAGATCTCGCCCTCCCCGCGCCGCCACAGCCAGTGCCGCACCGCGTCCTTGGCGGCGATCCGGCCCAGCAGCCACTCGCGGCGGCCCCGGGGCGGGCGTTCGGCGTAGGCGGCGCGCTCGGCGGTGCCGAGCTGGGTGCGCATTACCAGGTCCCGGGAGGCCAGGTCGGTCCACTCGTCCCGCACCAGGCACCAGCCGCCCGCCCGCGGCCGGCCCAGGGCCAGCCGCTCGGGGTAGCCGCGCGGCTTGCGCGCGTCCAGGCCGTTGAACCGCCGGTCCTGCCAGCCGCTCAGGTCGGCCCAGACCCGGCCGTTCACCGTCAGCTGGGCGTCGGCGGTGACGACCGTGTCGCTGAGCGAGGTGATCCGCACGGTGCAGGCCACCTCCGTGCCCGGCGCCGGCTCGGGGCCGTAGGCGCGCAGCTCCGCGAGCTGCACGGGGAAGACGATGGTGCGCACCTCCTGAGTGGACATCACCCAGTAGCCCAGGAGCTGGCCGACGTTGTCCAGCAGCGAGCCGGGCGCGGGCGGCACGGTGATCGTGCCGCGGATGTGCCGCTCGCCGACCGCCGTCAGGTCGGTGATGCCGCGGAAGGCCGGGCCGTGGAACATCCACCGGTCCGTGTAGAGCTGTTCCGCGGTGTGCGCGGGCGTGCGCTCCGAGGCGGGCTCGGGGGCCGGCCAGGGCGCGGGCGGCTCCGGGTGGCGCGCGGCCAGCTCGGCGCGCGCCCGGGCGTAGCCGCCGAAGGCCACAGCCAGCCGCCCGTCCTCGGCCGGGGCGCCGGTGATCTCCACCGCCACCTCGGGGATGGCGTCCGCCCACTGCTCCAGGCGCACGTCGTGCAGCGCGGCGACGCGCTGCCCCGGTGAGAACCGCTCGGCGGCGTCGATGAGATGGCGCATGATCGTCGTTGCCGGGATGACGGGGCGCCGGTCCCCGTCGTCGGGCCAGCCGGGGCGCTGCGGGAAGAAGCAGTGGTCCAGCAGGTAGGGCATGGTCCGCGTGGAGACGACCATCCGGTCGGCGTGCGTGGCGCCTGCGGCGCGGCCGTTGGCGGCGGGCCCCGCGCCGTTCCCCGTCGGCTGCGCCGGGTGCGCGGCGGGGCCCGGAGGCGTCTGCGCCGGAGGTGCGGGAACGCCCGGCCGCGCCGCCGCGGGGGCCGTACCGGGGGCGGCGGGTGGGCCGCCGTGCGGGGCCGGCGTCCCGGGGGCGGACGGCGGGGCCGGTGCCTGGCCCGGCGCAGCCGGTAGCGCCGCCGCGATCACGGAGGCGGCGGCCGAGGCGGTCTCCGCCAGCAGCGCGTTGAGCTCCGCGGCCACGGGATAACGCCCGGCCAGGCCGTGCAGCGCCCCGAACTCCGCCGTCGGGGCGACGGCCGGACCCGTGGCCGGGCTCACGGCCGCGCGCAGCGCCGCGCCCAGTTCGCCGCGCGTCCCCTCGTCCAGGGACACCAGCGCGCCGCCCAGCGGCAGCCGCGCCGGGGGACGCGCCGCGCCCTGCCCGGCCCGCGCCCCCTGCGCCGCCCGCCGGGGCGCGCCGCCCAGCGCGTCGAACGCGGCGGGAGCCCCTTCCGTCCACAGCGCCAGCGCGACCCGCCGAAGCTGCGCGAGGCCGCCGCGGTGCGGGGAGTTGGCGGAGACCGTCAGGTGGTCGCGGCCCTGGAGGGTGTCGTCCACCAGCGAGCCGAGCTGCCCGGTGCCGACCTGGACGAACGCCCGGAACCCGGCCGCGTACATGTTCTCGATCAGCGGCCTGAACCGCACCGGCTCCAGCAGGTGCCGCAGGAACAGCTCCCGCACCGCGGCCGGCTCGGACGGGAAAGGCGCCGCGATCGTCGCGGACCAGACCGGCACCAGCGCCGGGTGCACCTCGAAGCGCTCCGCGCCCTCGGCCAGCGGTGCCACATAGGGCTTGAGCATCGGCGTGTGGAAGCCGGAGCGGAACGGCAGCACCCGCCCCAGCACCCGCTGCGAGCGGAACCACCGCACCAGCTCGGTGACGGCCTCCTCCGGGCCGCAGACCATCGACTGGCGCGGGGAGTTGTCGTGGCTGAGGACGACCCCGTCGTCCGGGCGCTCCGCCAGCACCTGCGCGACCCGCTCCGCGGAGGTGCCCAGCGCCCCGAAGGCCAGCCCGGGTATCCGCAGCGAGTCCGGGTCGTAGGTGGCCAGCAGCTCGTCGGACTGCTCCTCCGAATGCAGCCCCCCGGCCGTCATCGCCGACCACTCCCCGACGCTGTGCCCGGCGACCGCGTCCGGCGCCACGCCCATCCGGCGCAGCGCCCGGTCCAGCAGCCGCCCTATGGACAGCACGCCCAGGCCCTGCCGGGCGGCGTCGCCCGCGCCCGCCTCGGCCCGCGCGGGCATCGGCAGCCCGAAGCGCTCGGCCACCTCGTCCAGGCCGCGCGGCTCGAACTCGGCCTCCAGGCCCGGGAAGAGGAACGCCAGCCGCCCCGGGTCCGCCCCGCCCACCAACTGCCGGTCGCTGAACCACACGTCGTCCCGCCCGCGCCAGGCGCGGCCCCGGGCCACCACCCGGCGGGCCAGCGCCAGCCGCTTGCCGGTCGGGTCCACGATGCCCAGGCGCGCCGGGCCCTCGGCCTCGCCCGGGGCGTTCGCGGGCAGCGCGCGGACGGCCGCGTCCTCGGCCTCCAGCAGCGCGGACAGCGCGGCCGGGGTCGCGGCGGACAGCCGCAGGACCCGCTCGGGCTCGCGCACCGAGGCCGGGGAGGGGGAGCGCGAGGCGCGGCCCGCGGCGGGGCGCGTCCCCGGCGCCTGCTCCAGCACCACGTGCGCGTTGATCCCGCCGAAGCCGAAGGCGTTGACCGCGGCGCGCCGCACCTCCGCCTCCCACGGCTCGGCGCCGGACAGCGGCCGGAAGCGGGTGGCGGCCAGCGCCGGGTGCGGCTCGTCCACGTGCAGGGTGGGCAGCAGCGTCGCCCGGTGCACCGCCAGCGCGGCCTTGATCAACCCCGCGGCGCCGGCCGCAGGCATCGTGTGCCCGATCATCGACTTCACCGAGCCGATGGCCGGAGCCGGGCCGCCGCCCGCCGCCTGCGGGCCGAACACCTCGGCCAGCGTGGCGAGTTCGGCCGCGTCCCCGGCCGGGGTCCCGGTGCCGTGCGCCTCCAGCAGCCCCAGCGCGCCCGGGTCGCGCGGGTCCAGGCCCGCGGCCCGCCACGCCTGCCGCACCGCCCGCGTCTGGCCGCCGGGGTCGGGGTTGACCAGCCCGCCGGCCCGCCCGTCCCCGGCCACGCCGGTGCCGCGTATGACGGCGTAGATCCGGTCTCCGTCGCGCTGGGCGTCGGCCAGCCGCTTGAGCACCACGACGCCGGTGCCCTCGCCGATGAGGATGCCGTCCGCCCCGGCGTGGAACGGCCGGCTGCGCTGGCTGGGGGAGAGCGCCTTCAACTGCGCGAAGACGCTCCACAGCGTGATGTCGTGGCAGTGGTGCACCCCGCCGGCCAGCATCAGGTCGCAGGCGCCGGAGGCGAGTTGGGCCACCGCCTGGTCGACCGCGATCAGCGAGGAGGCGCAGGCCGCGTCCACCGTGTAGGCGGGGCCGCGCAGATCGAGCCGGTTGGCCACCCGGGAGGCCGCCAGGTTCGGCACCAGGCCGATGGCGTGCTCCGGCGCGTCCGGGCCCAGGCGCTCAGTGAACGCCTCCCGCACGCGGGCGAGTTGGTCCGCGCCCAGCTCGGGCAGCAGCTCGCCCAGGGTGCGGGTGAGCTGGTGCGCAGTGCGCAGCCGCTGGTCGAGCCGGGCCAGGCCGGGGGAGAGGTATCCGCCGCGGCCCAGCACCACGCCGATCCGGTCGCGGTCCGGCAGCCGCTCCTCGCCGCCCGCGTCCGCGAGGGCGTCGGCCGCCACCGCGAGCGCGATGAGCTGGTCCGGCTCGGTGCCCGGCACCGAGTTCGGCATGATCCCGAACCGGGTGACCTCCACCTCGGCGAACTCGTCCACGAAGCCGCCGCGCCGGCAGTACACCGGCTCCGGGTAGTACGAGGGGTCCCAACGCCCCTGCGGCACCTCGGAGATGGCGTCCACGCCCTCGACCAGGTTGCGCCAGTAGGCGTCCAGGTCCCCGGCCCCCGGCAGCATCGCCGCCATCCCGACGATGGCGACGCCTCCGGCGGCGCCGTTGTCCCCTGCGGCGGCCGGGCCGCCACTCACTGGCCCCACCCGTCCGCCGACGTGTACACCACGGCCGGGGTGGCCGGGTCGCCCCAGGCCAGCTCGCGCAGCAGCGCCCGCGCGCCCTCGTCCGGGTCGATCAGGCCGACGCCGCGCCGCGCGTAGTCGCGGCCCAGCTCCGGCGAGACCATGCCCGGGTGGGCGGCCGAGGGGGCCCACGGCCCCCAGTGCACGGTCAGGGCCCGCTGCCCGGTGCGCGCGGCCCACTGGGCGGCGACCGACTCGAGCGCGTCGTTGGCCGCCGCGTAGTCGCTCTGCCCGCGGTTGCCCAGCACCGCCGAGATGCTGCCGAACAGCACCGCGAACCGCGGCGCCTGCGCCCCGTCCGCCACCGCGTCCAGCAGGGTCCTGGCGCCGTCCACCTTCGTGGAGTACACCCGCTCGAAGGACTCCGGCGTCTTCTGCGCGATCAGCCGGTCCTCGATGACCCCGGCCGCGCACACGACGCCGTCCAGGCGGCCGTTGCGGGTGCGGATCTCCTTGACCGCCTGCCGCACGGCCTCCTCGTCGCGCAGGTCCACCGCGTGGTACCGCGCGGCGCTGCCCAGGGACTTCAGCTCCGCCAGGGTCGCCTCGATCTCCCGCTGCGCCAGGATCAGCCCGGCGCCGCGCTCGATCTCGGCCGGGGTCGCGCCGCCGCGCGCGGCCAGCGCCGCCCGCAGGGCCATGCGGTCCGCCGCGGCGGCCGTGTCCGCCGCCTCGGGGCCGGCGGCCTGCGGGGTGCGGCCCAGCAGTTCGACCCGGCAGCCGGTGGCGGCGGCCAGGGCGGTGGCGATGTGCGCGGTGATGCCGCGGGCGCCGCCCGCCAGAAGCACCACGGCGTTCCGGTCCAGGCCCAGCGCCGCCGCGTCGGGCACGGACAGCCCGGCGGGCGCGGCCAGGTCGGCGGGGGCCGGGGCGGAGCCCTGCCTCCCGGTCGCGGTGCGCTGCACCACGGGCGAACGGTCGGGCGCGGCCAGCTCCTCCAGCAGCGCGCCGGCGAGCTGTCCGGGCGGGGCGGCGGCGTCCAGCGCCACCACCCGGGCGACCACGTCCGGGTACTCGCGGGCCACCGTGCGGAAGAGGCCGTCCAGGCCCGTGCCCGACTCGCCCGCGACGGGCCGCGCGCACAGCAGCCAGCCCGGCCCGTGCCGCAGCGCCGCCTGCACGACGGGGAACGCCCCCGGCAGCGCCGGACCGGCCCCCGGCCCGCCCTCCAGCGGGCCGAGCAGCAGCACGCCGTCCACCGGGCCGTCCTGGCCGCTGAGCAGGTGGCCGGCCGCGCGGGGCAGGGTCTCGGCGCCCCGCGCGGCCAGCGCGGAGGTCAGGGCGTCGGCCACCGGGCCCTGGCCCAGCAGCGCGAAGCGGCGCCCGGCCAGGTCCAGGTGGGGGGTGTCCATCGGCAGCGGCACGGGCCGCGCCACCAGCCGCTGCGGGGCGGTGCCCGCCGGGACCGGCTGAGCGGCCGGCTGCGCGGGAGCGGCCGGACGGGGCGCGGGCACCTCGGAAGCCGGTGCGGGTTCCCCGCCGGAGGCCGGGATCGCTTCCCCGGCCCCTGCCGGGGCACTCGGGGCGGCGGGGCCGCGGGCGGAGAGCCAGTCGGCGATGGCGGCGGCGGTCCGCGCCGTGGACAGCTCCTCCACCTCGTCGTCCGTCAGCGTCAGGTCGGCCGAGCCGCCCAGGCGCGCGGCCAGCTCGCCGGCGATCTCGGTCCGCTTGATGGAGTCGATGGACAGGTCGGCCTCCAGGTCGAGGCCCGGTTCGAGCATGTCCACGGGGTAGCCCGTGCGTTCGCTGATCACGTCCAGGACGGTGTCCAGCACGCTGCCGGCCGGCTTGGCCGCCTCGGGGGCCGCGGGCACCGGCTCCGCGGCGGGCGCCTGCGGCACCTCCGCCACCACCGGTGCGGGGACCTGCTGCGCCGGGACCAGGGGAGCCGCGGCGGGAACGCCCGCGGGCGCGGCCAGCGGCCCGGGCGGCGGCGAGCCGCCGAAGTAGGACAGCAGCACGTCCCGCTGCGCGGCCACCAGCTCCCGGCTCGTGGCCAGGAACTGTGCGACCAGCGCGTCCCGTTCGGGCTGCCCGGGGGCCGGGGCCGCCGCGGCGGCCTGCTGCGGGGCCGCGGGCGCGGGCGGCGCGATTCGCCGCGCCGGGTGGAGCCCGCCGGCCAGCGGCGCGCCGTCGGCCGTGCGCACCAGGTGCCCGTCGACGGTCCAGCCCGGCCTGCGGGCCGGCGCCGGCTCCCCGCCCCGGCCCTGGAACAGCCAGCCGGTGCGCACGTCCACGCCCGCCACCGCCAGCTCGGCCAGGGCCTCCAGCAGCCCGCGCAGGCCCGCGTCGGGCCGCGCCTCCAGGGCCACCGTCCGGTGCGGGCGCCCCTTGAGGATCTTGCGCACCAGGCCCGTCAGGACGGAGCCGGGCCCCGCCTCGACGAACACCCGCGCCCCGGCGGCGTACATGGCCTCGATCTGCTCCACGAACCGCACGGGCGCGCCCAGTTGGGCGGTCAGCTCCGCGCCGATCCCCTCGGGCGTGCCCGGGTACACCTCGGCGGTGCGGTTGGCCCACACCGGGAACTCCGGCGCCCGCGGGGCAGGCGCGGCGGCCAGCTCGGCCGCGAACAGCGACCCGGCCCCGGCCACCAGCGGGCTGTGGAAGGCGCAGGCCACCGGCAGCCGCTTGGAGCGCACCCCGGCCTCCCGCAGCCGTTCCACCGCCTCCTCGATGTCCGCCGAGGAGCCCGAGATGACGCTCTGCTGCGGCGCGTTGTGGTTGGCCACCACGACCCGCCCGGCCAGCCCGGCCTCGGCGAGCAGCCGCTCGGCCTCCCCCGCCGAGGCCGGCACCGCCGCCATCGCGCCCGGGTCCTCGCCCAGCGAGCCCAGGATCGACTCGGCGCGGCGGGCGCTGAGCGCCAGCGCCGTCTCCGGCGTGAAGACGCCCGCCGCGCACAGCGCGACCAGCTCGCCGTAGGAGTGGCCCGCCGCCATGTCGGGGCGCACCCCGGCCCGGCTCAGCAGGTCGAACGCCGCCAGTCCCGCCATGCCGAGCACCGGCTGTGCGACCCGGGTGTCGGTCACCGCCGCCCGCTGCCGCTCGGCGGTCTCCGGGTCGAAGGCCGCCGGGGGAAAGAGAACGTCGGCGTACTCGGGCAGCAGGTGGCGCTGCGTCTCGGGGAAGGCCAGGAAGAGTTCGGCGAACATGCCGGGGCGCTGGCTGCCCTGCCCGGGGAAGAGGAACGCCACGCGCGGCGCCTCTGCCTCCTCCTCGGCCAGCCGCACCCCCGCGCCCGGGTCGTGCCCGCCGGCCAGCGCCTTGCGCAGTTGCCCGGCCAGCTCCCCGGTGCCGGCGGCCACCAGCGCGATCCGCACCGGCCCGCGCGCGGCGTCCGAGCGGCGGGCGGTCTCCCGCGCCCACTCGGTCAGGCCCTTGGCGCCCGGCCCCGGCTGCTCCGACTCCAGCGCGGCCAGCAGGCGTTCGGCCTCCCGGGCCGCGGTCGCCCGGTCGGCGCCGCGGAAGGTGAAGAGCTCCGCGGGCCACGCGTCCCGGCCGTGCGCGGGCGGGGGCGTGTCGTAACCGCCCAGCACCACGTGGAAGTTGGTGCCGCCGAAGCCGAAGGCGCTCACCCCGGCCACCCGCTGCGAAACGGGCTGCGTCCAGGGGCGCGGCGCGGTGTGGAAGACGAACGGGCTCTCCCCCGGCACCCAGGCCGGGTTCGGTCGCGAGAGGTTCCCCGTGGGCGGCAGGGCGCCCGTGCGCAGCGCCAGCGTCGCCTTGATGACGCCCGCCAGGCCCGCCGCGCACTTGGTGTGCCCGATCTGCGACTTCACCGAGCCCAGCGCGCAGCCGCCGGCCGCCGCGCCCGCCTCGGTGAACACCTCGGTCAGCACCGCCAGTTCGGTGCGGTCGCCGACCACCGTGCCGGTGCCGTGCGCCTCCAGCAGGCCCACCCGGGCGGGGGAGACCCCCGCGTTGCGGTAGGCCCGCTCCAGCGCCGCGCGCTGCCCCTCGGGGCGCGGCGCGGTCAGCCCGCGGGCCCGGCCGTCGCTGGAGGAGCCCACGCCCTTGATCACCGCGTACACCCGGTCGCCGTCGCGCTCGGCGTCGGCCAGCCGCTTCAGCGTCAGGCAGGCCACGCCCTCGCCCAGCGCGATCCCGTCGGCCTCCGCGTCGAAGGTGCGGGAACGGCCGGTGGGGGAGAGGGCGCCCACGGAGGCGAACAGCAGGAAGTCGTTGATGCTGTTGTGCAGGTCGGCGCCGCCGCACAGCACCAGGTCGCTGGTGCCGGTGGTCAGCTCCTTGCAGGCGGCGTCCAGCGCGGCCAGCGACGAGGCGCAGGCCGCGTCCACCGTGTAGTTGGCGCCGCCCAGGTCCAGCCGGTTCGCGACGCGCCCGGCGATGACGTTCGCCAGCACGCCCGGGAAGGAGTCCTCGGTCAGCCGGGGCAGCTGCCCCGCCAGCTCCTGCGGCACCTGCTCCAGGTAGGAGGGCAGCACCGTGCGCAGCGCCATGGCCTGCGAGAGGTCGCTGCCCGACTCCGCGCCGAAGATCACCGAGGCGCGGGAGCGGTCGAAGGCACGCTCCCCGTACCCCGCGTCCACCAGGGCCCGCCGCGCCGCCTCCAGGGCCAGCAGCTGCACCGGCTCGATGCTGCCCAGCGCGGCCGGCGGGATGCCGTAGGCCAGCGGGTCGAACGGGATGCGCGGCAGGAACCCGCCCCACTTCGAGGGCGTGACGTCCCGGTCCTCGCCGGGCCGGGGCCCGCCCTTGGCCGCGAAGTACACCTCCGTGTCCCAGCGTTCGGCCGGGACCTCGGTGACCGCGTCGTGCCCGCCCAGGACGTTCGCCCAGAACGCCCCCATGTCCGGCGCGTCCGGGAACATGCAGGCCATGCCGACGATCGCGATGTCCAGCGGCTCCGGCTCCGGCTCGGGCGCCGCGGCGGCGGGGGACAGGCCCAGGCGCTCGCGCAGCCGCGCGGCCTGCCCGTCCAGGAACTCCGCGCCGCCCGGCGCCACCGTCCGGTGCAGCTCCTCCACGGTCGTGGTGGCCGAGCGCAGCACCGCGACCTCGCCGGCCATGAACATCCCGGCCGAGAGCTGCCGTTCCTCGCCGGTCTCCACCAGCTCCTCGCCGACGCGCTCCAGGCCCTTGCTGGCGATCCGCAGCCGGCCCAGGTTCAGCTGCTCCAGCCGCGCCCACGCCTCCCGGTCGGCCACGCCCGCGTCGCGCAGCTCCTCCCGGGCCGCCTCGAACTCCTCGGTGAACGGGCTGCTCACGCACCGGGTCGCGTGCCCCGGCGCGGTCGTCAGCAGCGCCGTGTCCGCCGCCGCGACCACCTGCTGCTGGAAGACCGGCCCTATCGCCCCGCAGGCCACCGCCTGCTCGGTGAACAGGTAGGCCGTTCCCATCAGCACGCCCACCGCGGCGCCGCGCCGGGTCAGCGGCGCGGCCAGCGCCGCCACCATCGCGGCCGAACGCCCGTCGTGCACGCCGCCGGCGAACAGCACCTCGACCGGCGCCTCCTCGCCGGGCGCGCCGGCCCGCTCCTCCAGGAACGCGGCCAGCACCTCGGCCTGCGCCTCCCACAGCGCGAAGCTGCTCAGCGGCCCCACGTGGCCGCCGCACTCCGAGCCCTCGAAGACGAACCGCCGCGCGCCCGCCTGGAGGAACTGCCGCAGCAGCCCCGCCGTGGGCACGTGCAGGAACGCCCGGATGCCGGCCTCCTCCAGCGCGGCGGCCTGCGAGGGCCGCCCTCCCGCGATGATCGCGTGGCTGGGCCGCTGCTCCAGCACCGCCTCCAGCTGGGCGGCCCGCAGCTCCTCCTCGGCGAAGCCCAGCAGCCCCACGCCCCAGGGCCGCTCGCCCAGCTCGGCGCGGGTCGCGGCCAGCATCGCGCGGGTCTGCGCCCCGGTGGCCAGGGCCAGCGCGAGGAACGGCAGCCCGCCCCCGTCCGCGACCGCGGCGGCGAAGCGGGGCTGGTCGCTCACCCGCGTCATCGGGCCCTGGGCGATGGGCAGCGAGGTCCCCAGCGCGCGGCTCATCGGCGACCCGGGCCGCAGCGCGTCCGAGGGAGCGTCGTCGGCGAACGCCCCCGCCAGGGCCTCGCGCACGGCCGCCACCGCGCGGGCGGCGTTGCCGTACCGCTCGGCGAACCGCGCCGCCAGGTAGCCGTCCTGCCCCACGGGCAGCGGCGCCGCGTCCCCGGCCGGGCCCAGGCGCCGCAGCACCCGCTGCCCGGCCTCGGTCACGACCGTCTCGGTGCCGTCCATCCTGCGCAGCTGCGCGGCGGCGTCCTCGTCCAGCGAGGACTCCTCCAGCAGCGCGAGCTGCACGTCCAGCACCACCCCGGCCGCGCCGCCGGCCACCGCCGCGGCGGCCGTGTGCGGCCCGATCCCCCCGCAGGCCCACACCGGAACGCCAGGACCGTCCCCGTCCAGCAGTCGCTGGAGCAGCACGAAGGTGCTCAACGACCCGACCCGCCCCCCGCACTCGCTGCCCCGGGCGATCAGCCCGTGCACCCCGGCGGCCACCGCGCGGGTGGCCTCCTCGGGGCTGGTGACCTCCGCCAGCACGCGCCAGCCGGCCGGCAGGTCCTGCGGCAGCCACGGCGCGCCCGCGCTCAGCACGACGGTGAGGTCCCCCGACCCCGCCAGATCCTCGGGCGTCAGCGCGCACCCCGCCGCCACCCGCACCCCGTACGGCCCGCGCGCCCACGCGCGCAGTCTGGCGAGCGCCTCTCTGGCCCGCCGGTCCCCCGCCCCCAGGTCCAGAATTCCGAGCCCACCGGCCCGGCAGACCGCGGCGGTAAGCCGCGCGTCCGCTTCCCCGAACGGGCTGACTCCAATAACGAGATGTGGATTTGGGGTGTCGGGGGACATGGCACTCCAAGCGCAGGCGGGGAGATTTCAAAACGGAAAAACTACTCGCCGGTATCAGTAGGGGTCAAGTGAAGTGGAGGGCCGGTTTTCTTGTCAGCGCACTGAGTGGCGCGGACGACTGCTTTATCACTTGTGGTCAAGCAGTCTGCTGTGTGGGACGTGTGGCTGGTACTGGCGCGTACGGTGCTCGGGAGTGAGCTCAAAGTGAGAGACAACAAAGCATGCAACCTTCCGAGAAGCTGCGTCAAGTCGGAATAGTCCGTACTGAACCGGTCACGTTCGGTACGCTATCGCCGCTATCTCGTCTGATCCTGGCGGGGTTCGCACTCGCCGTCTCCTTGGCGAGCCTGGCGCACGCCGCCGCCGCGATCGTCTTCGTCGCGCCCTCCTCGAATGTGGCAATGGAACAGCACGGCGACGCCATCAATGATTACGTTCGTCCCGAATTCACGCGGAACTGGCGGCTCTTTGCCCCCAATCCCCCACAGGTCAATGTGCACGTCGAAGCCAGGGCCCAGACCCGCCGGGCTGACGGCGCACTCGTCACCACGCAGTGGGTCGATCTGACGGAGCAGGACAACGGGGCCATCCGGCACCAACTGCTGCCCAGCGTCTCCAACCAGGCCCAACTGCGGCGCGCCTGGCGTGTGTTCCGCGACACACACGATGAGGCCGGCACCCCGTTGACCCGGAGCGCCGCGCTCACCGAGGCGCAACTGCGCAGGCTGGTCCTGCGGCGTCTGGAAGGCGCGCCGGGCGTGGGAACCGATCTCGGCGCGGTCCGCCGCGTCCAGGTGCGCACCGCCTCCGCCTCCGTCGCGGCCCCGCCCTGGGAGTCCGTCCGGCGATCGACGGCGCCGGTGCGGCGGGAACTGCCCTGGTGGACGGTGCGGCCCGAGGACCTCCCGGGCGAAACCGCGGGGACCGCGGCAGGGGAGAACCGATGAGCATCGCGGACCGGGCGTCGGCCGGGGCCGGCAGGCTTCTGGAACGGGTGGCCTCCCGCGCCGCGGGCCCCCACCAGAGCGCCGTGGTGCGGATCGGCATCGCCTTCACCTGGTTGCTCTTTCTTCTCCGGGAGCTCCCGCACCGGGAAGACCTGTGGGGGCCGGACTCCTCCTGGGGGCTCGATCTGGCTGGCCCGGCACTCGCCGAGTCCGGAGGCTTCAGCGTCTTCATGTGGTCCGAGTCGGACCTCTGGTTCGAGTTCTGCTACTTCCTGGGGATCGCCGCGTCCGCCGCGCTCCTGCTCGGCTGGCGCACGCGCACCGCGTCCGTGATCTTCATGGTGATGGTGGTGTCCCTGCAGAGCCGCAGCCAGCACCTGGGCGGGGCGGGCGAGAACCTGATCCGCCTGGTGTCGCTCTATCTGGTCCTCACGCGGTGCGGACAGGTGTGGTCACTGGATGCCCGCCGTGCGGCCCGCCGGACCGACGCGCCGTCCGACCGGCAGGGCATCGGTCTATGGCTGGTGACCGGCGGGGCTCTCGCCCTGTCCACCGCGGGCGGCGACCTCGACAGCCGCGGCTGGCTCATCGTTCTCTGGGGACTGTGGGCGGTGCACGCGCTGTGGTGGGCGGTGAGCCGCCGACTGCCGGGCGAGCCCCGAACCGTGCTGCAGTGTGCCGGCCACCTGGTGCACAACGCCGCGCTGCTCATGGTCATGTTCGAGGTCTGCCTGATCTACGCCAGCGCGGGTTGGTACAAGATCCAAGGCACGCGATGGCAGGACGGGACCGCCGTCTACTACACCATGCACCTGGACAACTATGGGTCGTGGCCGGAGGTGGGTGACCTGCTGTCCAGCAGCTGGACCCTTGTGCTGCTGATGACCTACGGCACGGTCCTCATGCAGGTGGCCTTCCCCTTCACGGTACTCAATCGCCGGGTCAAGAACGTGCTGCTGGTCTGTCTGATCGCGGAGCACGTGGCGATCGGTGTGCTGATGGCCCTGCCGTTCTTCTCCATGGCGATGATCGCCGTGGACATCGTCTTCCTGCCCACGCCCTTCCTCATCGCCGTCGGCGACCGGGTCGGGCGCCTGCGCGATCGCGTCGTCCGGCGCAGGGGCGCGCCCAGCCCGGCGGGAGAGGGGCCTGCGCGGCGGCCGCAGCTCGTCGGCGGGGCTCCACCTGCTGGCTGAGCAGGGAGAAGCCGGAATTTATCACTTGCGAACAATGGTGCGGAGGCCCGGAACTGGTAGAGGCTACTCGGACGTAAAGTGCCGGAACTTCGACGGACATGGGGAGATCTGCAAACTATGAAACCGCCCGAGGCCCGGGGGCAGGCGGCGTCGGCGCAGACCGGTGAACCCCGCTTCAGCGCCCTCTCACCGCCGACCCAGGCCATCATCGCCGTCGTCGCCGCGACGATGGCGCTCGCGGCCGTCGTTCACATGGCGGTCGCCATCTTCTACGTCGCCCCGTCCGAGAACACCGTGATGGACCAGTACGGCGAGGAGATCCGGGAGTACGTGACCCCGGAGTTCACCCGCAACTGGCAGCTCTTCGCGCCGGACCCCACGCAGGTCAACGTGCACCTGCAGGCGCGCGCACGCGTACGCGCGGACAACGGCGTCGAGACCACCGGCTGGATCGACCTCAGCGCCCGGAACCACGACGAGATGCGGCACAATCTGCTGCCGAGCAAGACCATGAACACCCAGCTCCGGCGTGCGTGGTCCTTCTACCAGGGATCCCACGACGAAGAGGGCAACCCGGAGACCGCCGGCGCACCGGTTGCGGAGATCTATCTCCACCGGATCGCCCTTGAGCGGCTCGGGGAGGATTTCGGCAGCGACTCCATCGAACGCATCCAGCTCAGGCTTCAGACCACCAGGCCGGACCCGCCGCCGTGGACCGACAGGCAGGGCAACGACACGCCGACGTACCAGGTGCTGGAGTGGTGGGCCCCTGACAGCGGCGCCCGTATCGAGGAGGCCACCTCATGAGCGCATCGACGAGGAACGCGGCCCGGAGCGGAGCCGCACCGAACCGCGACGAGGAACGGTCGTTGCCGGTCCGCTGGCTCGATACCGTGACCGGCCGGTCCCTGGCGCCCTACCAGACGGCGGTCGTCCGTATCGGCATCTCCCTCACCTGGCTCTGTGTGCTGATCCGGGAAATTCCTCATCGGCACACGCTCTACGGCCCGGACAGCCCGTGGAGCATGGAACTTGCCGAGCGGGCTCTGTCCGGTTACGACGGCTTCACGGTCCTCATGTGGTCGAGCTCCGATCTGTGGTTCGAGGTCGTCTATTTCCTGGGCATCGCCGCCTCCGCGGCCATGCTGATCGGCTGGCGGACGCGCGCCATGTCGGTACTGGTCATGGTCCACGTCTTCTCGCTCCAGCAGCGCAGCCCCTATGTCGGCGACGGCGGAGACATGGTCCTCAAGCTGATGACCATCTACCTGGCCTTCGTCGGCTGCGCACAGGTGTGGTCACTGGATGCCCGCCGGAGAGCCAGGGCCGAGGAACGAGGCCGCTCGGGCGGCGTGGACATCACCGGCATCGTGCTCTGGGCTCTCCTCGGAGCCGGCCTGACCGTGGCCACGACGACGGGTGACCTGGACAGGCCACGCTGGGTCGTCGCCCTGTGGGCCCTGTGGGTCGCACAGGCCGTCTGGTGGGCGGCGGGGCGCTGGGCCGCCGGAGAGTTCCGGAACGCCATCACGGCGCTCCGCAACCTGTTCCACAACATCGTCCTGCTCATCATGATGTTCGAGGTCTGCCTGATCTACGCCACCTCCGGCTGGTACAAGATCCAGGGATCGCGCTGGCAGGACGGGACGGCCGTCTACTACCCGATGAACGTGGATGACTACGCGCCCTGGCCGGAGATCTCGAACCTGCTGTCCGGCAACTGGGCTCTGGTGCTGCTGATGACCTACGGCACCGTCTTCGTCCAGGTGGCCTTCCCCTTCACCCTGCTCAATCGCCGGGTCAAGAACGTGCTGCTGGTCTGTCTGATCGCGGAGCACGTGGCGATCGGTGTGCTGATGGCCCTGCCGTTCTTCTCCATGGCGATGATCGCGGCGGACATCATCTTCCTGCCCACGGCCTTCCTCCTGCTCCTCGATGACCGCGTCAAGCGCCTCCTCAAACGTTGGTTCCCCCGGAGCGGGCGGCAGGAAGCGACCGTGCCCGCCGGGAGAGGCTCAGGGAAAACATCGAAGGCCCCGCAAGGAAAGCGCGCGACCAAGCCGGGGAAGCCGGACGGCGGCGCACGCAAGCCCCAGCCCCAAGCCTCCTGACGTCGAGTCGCTCCGAACCGCAGACGCCCTTGCCGGCGGCCGAAGGGCCGCCGGCAAGGGCGTCTGCGTCTCCTCACCCGAAGGCCGCTCCGAACGCCTGCCGTGCTGACCGGTCCCGCACGGTACGCGGGACTCCTGGCGTCCGGGCCGAGACGGCCCCTGCCGCCACGTCCTGTGCCCGGCGGACAAACGTCCGCCGGGCCCGGAGCGAACGCTCCGGGCCCGGCGGCCTGAGGGTTGTGCGATGAGGGCTGTGCTATGAGCGTGTCAGGCGGACAGCTCGGACCGGCGACGCATCGCGCGGGGCAGCACGGTGAGGGCCGCGCCACCCGCGAGCATCGTCGCGGCGCCGATGATCATCAGACCGGTGTTGTCGCCGGAGCCGGTCTGGGCCAGGCCGCCGCCGCTGGTGCCACCGGAGGAGCCGAAGCTGGTGCCACCCGTGCTGGTGGTCCCGCCACTGCCGCCGGTGGTCTGAGGTGCAGGAGCCGAGTCACCGGCGGGGTCTTCGCCCGCGGGGTCCTCACCGGCGGGGTCTTCGCCCGCGGGGTCCTCACCGGCGGGGTCTTCGCCCGCGGGGTCCTCACCGGCGGGGTCTTCGCCCGCGGGGTCCTCACCGGCGGGGTCCTCACCGGCAGGGTCCTCACCGGCGGGGTCCTCACCAGCGGGGTCCTCACCGGCGGGGTCTTCGCCCGCGGGGTCCTCACCGGCGGGGTCTTCGCCCGCGGGGTCCTCACCGGCGGGGTCCTCACCGGCGGGGTCTTCGCCCGCGGGGTCCTCACCGGCAGGATCGCCGCCACCCTCGCCGATCTGGAACTCGTGGATCGTCACCTCGGCCGGGTCCTGGGTGCACTCCGGGTTGAAGGTGCCCAGCTGAGTCGGCTCCCCGTTGGCCAGGAGCGGAGTCAGCGACATCGAGAGGCCGTTGACGATGATCCGGCCGGTGCCCTCCTGGGAGAACGTCAGCGCCGGAGCCTCACCGGAGAAGGCAACCTCGAACCCGTTGTACGGAGACGGCGGGATCTCGGTGTCTTCCAGCTCGACGGGGAGCGCGATGGGCAGGTTGCCCTCCGGGACGTCCACGACGATCGAGGACTCGGAGGTGCCGGTGAGCGTCGCGGCCTGCACCAGGCCGAGGCCGTTGTGCGCCGCGGCGCCGACCGAGGCCGTACCCGTGACGGAGATGGGCGGAGTGGTCTCGCCCACGCCGATCTGCGACGGGATGTCCGTCTCGATGTGGACCTCGATCGGCTGGTTGCCCACCAGCGGGAACGGACAGCTGTAGGACAGGTCCGCCTCGATCGGCTCGGCAGAGGCGGTGTTCATACCGGCGAACACCATGAAGCCGCCGGCAGCGATGGTGGTCGCTGCCAGGACCGAAGTCGCCCGCGCCCCCCTCGTCTTCTTGTGCGTTGCCATGTAGCGCCCTTCGTCTTCGCTAGATTGACACAAGCCGCGGATCCGTCTCCCCCGGAATTCTCGATATGACGGACGCCACTCAGTCACTTGCGTTTCGGAGGGGTAAACTACTCAGCGGTATCCTCAGGGGTCAAGACTTGGGACGCCTCCCCGCTTTTTTGTCAAGCAAGTGAGTGGTGAGGGTTCGGCACTTGTCACGTGACGCAGAGTCCGCGCCGCTCGCCCGGCGCCGCCCCGGATGCCCCGGGACCGCACCCGCCGGCCCCGCCTCCACCCGCCATGGTTGGCTGCCTGTGATGAAGGCCACCGTCCCGTTGCTCACCAGGGCACAAGAAATAACCCAAGTACCCCTGGTCTGGTGGAGACTGCCGTGAAACACCTTGACCGCCCCAAATACCGGCCAGTAGTTTACCGGCGCGAAACGAAGTCGGTTTCGGAATGCCGGAACCGATTGCGTTCAAGCATGAGGTGATCCGTTCTCAGCGCAGTGAGCGGCACGAGCTCGTGTCTCTCTCTCGCATCACGAGAGGTAGCTCATGGGAGCTCATAAAAAATCGAGAAAATTCAAGGCGACGGTGGCGGTCTCCGCCACTGCCCTTGTCGGCGGCGGCCTCGTTGCCATCGCCGGTGTGACCTCCGCGTCGGCCGTGCCGATCGCGGCGGACCTGTCCTACAGCTGTCCGTTCCCCCTCGTTGGCAACCAGCCCATCGAGGTCCACATCGAGACGGACATCCCCGACACGATCGCTGTCGGTGAGCAGACCCCGCCCATCGACGTGACTGGTACGGCTGCGGTCGGTCCCGCCGCGCACAACGGCCTCGGCCTCGTCCAGTCCGCGACGCTGACCGGTTCCGCGACGTCGGCCATCACCGTCGACGTTCCCGGCATCCGGCTGCCCATCCAGCTGCCGATCGCGCTGGAGGACACCCCGATCCCGCCGGCCCCGTACAACGGGTTCGAGATCCCCTTCGCGGGTTCGGCTCCGGCCCTCACCTTCGCCGAGGCCGGTACCGGTGTGATCACGGTGGACGACCTCCGCATGGAGATCACCCCGCTGACCGCGTCCGGCGAGCCCACCGGTCTGGGCACCTTCACCCCGGACTGCACCCCGGTCCCGAATGAGCCCGTGCAGATCCACGAGTTCGAGATCACCGACGGAGGTGGCGGCGACCCGGCTGGTGAGGACCCCGCTGGTGAGGACCCCGCTGGTGAGGACCCTGCCGGTGAGGACCCTGCCGGTGAGGACCCTGCCGGTGAGGACCCTGCCGGTGAGGACCCTGCCGGTGAGGACCCTGCCGGTGAGGACCCCGCTGGTGAGGACCCCGCTGGTGAGGACCCCGCTGGTGAGGACCCCGCTGGTGAGGACCCTGCCGGTGAGGACCCTGCCGGTGAGGACCCCGCTGGTGAGGACCCCGCCGGTGAGGACCCCGCCGGTGAGGACCCCGCCGGTGAGGACCCCGCCGGTGAGGACCCGGGTGGCCCGGGTGGCGGCGTCATCGACTACGGCTTCAACCTGACCGGCACCTCGCACATCGGTGCCGCCAACGGCGACGTGCCGCTGACGGGTAGCCTGGACGCCCAGTTCAACCTGGCGGACAACTCCTACGAGGCCGACCTCCGTCTGGACCCGACCTCGGGCCGGATGAACATCCTGGGCTTCCTGCCCGTCACCGCCTCCGTGGAGTTCGGCCAGGCCGGCCCCACGACCGGTACGCTGATCGGCGGTGTTCTCGAGGCCACGGCCCCGGTGGACATCTACCTGCCCAGCTTCCGGGTCTTCGGCGTCCTGCCGATCGGTGGCGGCGAGGACTGCCGTTCCAGCGAGACCTCGCAGATCGAGCTGACCTCGACCGGCGAGTTCTTCAACCCGCTGGACGGCGGCGAGATGGCCGGCACCTACGAGATCGCGCCGCTGGTGGACTGCGGGTTCCTCAACCCCATCATCAGCATCTTCGCGCAGGGCTCGAACAACACCCTCACCATCAACCTGGACCCGACCTCCTGAAGCTCTGAGCGACAGGATCTCGGCCCAGTGAGGTCATGAGGTAACAGCAAAAGAATTGGCCCTCGCCGCCCCGTGCGGCGGGGGCCAATTCCCTTTCCGGGGAAGGGCTCGCTCCGCTCATGCCGACCGGCCGGCCGCAGCTCCGGCGGGTGGAGAATCCCCCGCACACAGTTCGAGGCCCCCGCCGTATCCCACGGCGGGGGCCTCGTCCCTTGTCCGGTAGCGGACGAACCTTTTACTGCTGGTCCATGGCCGTGCAATTCTCGGCCTCGGCGAAAGCCGCGCCCAATTCCTCGTTCTCCTGGAAGGGAGCCATCACGTCCAGGCTCTGCTGCTCCTCCAGGCTGGTCTCGAACTGGGCCAGCGCCTCGTTCAGGGCCTCCGGGTCGTTCTCCACCTGGGCATCGGCCAGGTCGGCGCTCGCCGCGTCCAGGGACTCCCGGGCCTGCGTGATCGCCTGAAGCGCCTCGTCGTAAGCGGCCTGGCCGTCCTCGACCGGGGGCGCGCCCTGCTCCTCAAGGCTCGTGCCGAAGCTCTCCAGGCCGGCACCCATGCTTTGGAAGAAGTTGACGTATTCCTCCTGGCTCTGCGCCGGGTCCTGAGAGGGATCCGCGGTCGGGGTGTCGAGCGTCCCCTGGAGATCCTGCATGTTGCCGCAGAAGGCGTCCGCCCAGTCGATGGCCTCGGCGCTCGCCGTGATCTGAGGCTCCTCCGGCTCCTCGTTGCCGTTATTCGAATCGCTGTCGGAGCCGCACGCGGCGAGGGAGATACCGACCGCGGATACCAGCGCAATGCTGGATATCAGACGACGCACCACAGTCCCCTTTCATGAATGGGTAAGCGCTGGAAGACGCTACTGGCCAGTGAATTAGAGGACAAGCGTCCGTCCCTTGAATGCTGGCGCAAGAAGGCCGATTGTCATCGGATGACAACAATCGGCCTCGTGGGTTGTCAGCCGAGCGAGCGGCTGAGCGAGGGCTTCTGCCCGGCGGCCAGCTGCCGGGCGAGGGGAAGCACCGTGGCCTTCTCCCGCAGGAGCAGGGCGCGCAGCACCGATTCGGTGGCGAAGCGCTGGTCCGGGTCGCTCAGGCGGCGCGAACCGAAGATCCGCTCCAGGTTGCGCATCCGGTACCGCACCGTCTGCGGGTGCAGGTGCAGCAGGTCCGCCATCTCCACCGCGTTGCCGCGCGTGGTGTGCCAGGCCCGCAGCGTCTCGATCAGCCGCTCGCGCTGCGTCTCGGTCAGCTCCGCCAGGGGCGCGAGCTGCCGGCGCGCGAGCTGCTCGGTCAGCGAGGGGTCGGCCAGCAGCCACAGCGTGACGAGGTGGTCGTCGCACATGATCAGGGGGCCGTCGTCCTCGATGATGCCGGTCTCCGCGAGCTGGAGCGCCTGCCGGGCCCAGCGCAGCGAGTCCGCCGCGTCCTCCAGCGGCACGGTGAGCCCGATGACCGCGCGGGTGCTGGAGAGCGCCGTCTCCAGCGAGGCCCGGCGCAGCTCGTCCAGCGTGCCCGGGATGAGGAGGTGCGGCTGCGGGTCGGAGAGGTCGACCAGCGCGTCGGCGTCCAGCTCGTCGCGCATGAGCTGCGGGTCGGGCGCGAGGGCCACCATGGTGACCTCGTCGGGCAGCGGCCAGCCGGTCCGCTCGGCGAGCTCGGTCACCTTCGCCCGCGGCGCGGCCGGGCCGGCCAGGATCAGGCGCAGCAGCCGGCGGCGCTCGCTCTCCAGTTGCTGGATCAGCTCGGTCTGGGCCTTGACGGCCACGTATCCCTCGCGCGCGACCTCGATCAGCTCGTCGATGTAGGCGAAGAGGGCGTCCGCGAAGGCCAGCATCAGCGCGGGGGAGAGGCTGTAACGCTTGCCCACCCGCTTCCCGGCCCGGAGAGCGACGCGGGCGCCGATCTGGAACGAGGCGCGCAGCGTGTCGAGCGAGTGCCCGGACAGGGCCTCGCAGCGCCCGAGCCGCCGGCACATCTCGTCACGGCGCGCGGTGGAGGTGGTGGGGTCCGCGACCTGGTCGACGAACGTGCTCAGGATCTGCTCGACACACGCCTGGATCGCACGTCCGTAGGGACCGTTCAAGAACTTCGTGTGCTCGGGGTTGCTCCGCCGGATCTCTTCGCCTATCTCGCGGATCAGGGTCGGCAACTCGGCGCGCATGATGGCGGCGAGCTCCTTGGGGATGGGCCCCAGTGGCTCGAGCGCCTGGTGCTTCGACACGGTGGTGGTCATTCTGTGCCCCTCACTCCGCCCAGTGCGGACGCCGGTGGCCGGCTGACACGGGACGATCCGACCTCGGCATCCGCGGATCGTCCTTGATCGCGGCCGGTTGCGCAACGACGCGACGCGTCCCAAGCGTCGTAGCTCGCAGCAACATAGAACACGTTGGGCCCATTGCGCAGTACTCAGAACAAGGTCATCTCAATTCAACTACTGACCGGTAGTGTCAACCTGCGGGTCAGAACTTGCTCACCGGCTGACAACGAGGCACCCTGGCCGCTGCGCCCCGGCGCAAGGGCGGTCACGGGCCCGAAAGTCTTCCGTGGATTCTTGGGGACGACCATTGCGTTTGAGGTTACCCGTACGTAACGTCACCATCCGCGAGACGCCGACGGAGGCGAAAGCCCCGGTCGGACTGCTCGCGAGCACATTGCCCGTCCGTGTTGATCCAGGCCGAGGAGCGCGATGAAGCGGGGTACTTTGAACCGGCGGCGGGGGGCGCGCATAGCCGCCGTCGGGGTCGGTGGTGCTCTCGTGTTCGCCCTCATCCAGGCCTCGGGCTCTGCCACCCAGGATCAGGACGTGGCCACGACCGTCGCCTACGCCTGCGGCTTCCCCGCGGGTGAGGCGACGGTCGACGTCGGCTTCGCCGGTACCTTCCCCACCGCCGGCGAAGCCGACCAGCCCTTCACCCCGGGCGAACTCAGCGTGACCGTTCCCCTCGACCGCACCTCCCTCGGCGACGCTCTCGCCGCGGAGGCGACGACGGTGGGCGGAAGCGGAACGCTGATCACCCCGGTCATGCAGAACGACGCCAGCGCGCCCGTCGCGTGGCCCGGCCTCACCGCCGAGCCGGCGGAGCTGGCCGCGGAGGGCGCCACCGAGCTGACCCTCGCCGCCCCCGGCCCCGAGGTCCGGCCCACGGGCTCGGGGGACTTCGCGTTCTACGCCGGGCCGCTGTCCCTGAGCCTGGAGGCCGGGGACGCCGAGCCGATCGCCGTGGAATGTACCGTGGCGGACGGCCAGGACGTCCCCGCCACCGAGCTGGCGACGGTCGCCGTCGAGAGCCCGGAAGGGGAGGACGGCGGCCAGTCGCAGGAGCAGGACGCGCCGTCCGCCGCGGAGGCCCAGCGCCAGGCGCCGGCCGACGGGCAGCAGGCGGCGCCGCAGGATGATGTCAGGCCGCTGTCGACGAGCTGTGTGCAGACGCCGCCGTCGCCGGATGACTTCGACCGCTCGCTGTTCCCCGCGGCACCCAGCGGACTCACCCTGACGGAACCCTCGGTCCGCCCCGACAATCACGGATGCGCGATTGCCGCCGGCTTTGCCGGGGTCCGTAAGCTCCAGGGGTCCACCATCGTCAACGACCCATCCGGCGGAGCGCCCCAGACGGCCAACGTGCTGGCCACGTTCCGGTTCGGCAGCACGCCGGACCAGTACTTCGAGCAGTGGACGGTCGTGGAACTGTCGCTGCCACCGGCTCGCTCCACCTTCCTGAATTTTGGGTTCGTACCGGTCACGGCCACGATCCAGTTCGAAACGGGGCCGGCCAGCCTGCTCACCGTGCAGCAGCCTGGGGAGAACCCCGTCACTTATGTCGCCTTCGAGCAGACGCTCCGCGCCTCGGATGTCCGGGTCAATGGGGTGCCGCTCGATGTTGGCTCGAACTGCCGCTCGGCCCGGCCGATGCAGGTGATGCTCGAGAGCGAGGGCGACTACCAGGTCCTCAATGGCGGCGTCATCAGCGGCGAGGTGGAGATTCCCCCCTTCAGCGGCTGCGGCGTCGCGGAGGACCTGGACCGGCTCCTGACCGCCACCATCTCCGGACCGGGCAACCCCGTCCGGTTCCGGCAGAGCCCGCTGTGCGCCCCCGCTGCGGAGTGCACCCCCGGCTCCGACCGCTTGCCCATACCTGAACTGCCCGAACTCTGACCTGTCCCCGGGAGGTGTGATGGGAGTCGAAGTCACCATCGAAGGCCTGACCAAGTCCTTCGGTCGACAGAACATCTGGGAGGACCTGACGCTCACACTGCCGGCGGGAGAGGTCAGCGTGATGCTCGGCCCCTCCGGCACGGGCAAGACCGTCTTCCTCAAGTCGCTCGTCGGCCTGCTCAAGCCCGAGCGCGGCCGTGTCCTCGTCGATGGCGTGGACATGGTCAACAGCCCGACCAAGGACATCTTCGAGGCCCGCAAGAAGTTCGGCCTGATGTTCCAGGACGGCGCCCTGTTCGGCTCCATGAACCTCTTCGACAACATCGCGTTCCCCCTGCGCGAGCACACGAAGAAGAAGGAGTCGGAGATCCGCGACATCGTCATGGAGCGGATGGAGATCGTCGGTCTCCTCGGCTCCGAGGGGAAGCTCCCCGGCGAGATATCCGGCGGCATGCGCAAGCGCGCCGGCCTGGCCCGCGCGCTCGTGCTCGACCCGGAGATCATCCTCGTCGACGAGCCGGACTCCGGTCTGGACCCGGTCCGCACCAGCTACATCTCGCAGCTGATGATCGACCTGAACGCCCAGATCGACGCCACGATGCTGATCGTCACGCACAACCTGGAGATCATCAGCACCGTGCCCGACAACATGGGCATGCTCTACCGCCGCAGGCTCGTCACCTTCGGCCCGCGCGAGCTGCTGCTCACCAGCGCGGACCCGGCCGTCGCCCAGTTCCTCAGCGGCAGCCGCGCCGGCCCCATCGGCATGGCGGAGGAGAAGGACGCGGCGACCATCGCGATGGAGACCCGCAACGGCCTCTCCGCGCACACGAACAAGCCGCGCCCGCTCGTTCCGCAGCTCGACCCCACCCCGGGCATGCCGCCGCGGATGGCGGTCCTGCGCCGCAAGAAGCGCGTCTCGGGCATGCTGCACACGCTGCCGCCCGCCGCGCGCCAGGCCATCGAAGCCACCCTGACGCCCAGCGAGGCCGGCTACCCGCCCGGCGCGCCGACGCAGCAGCTTCCGGGCGTTCCGGCCCACGGCCCGGCCCCGGCCGCGCCCGCCGCTCACCACGGTCACCCGGGCCACCCCGGACAGGGAGGAAACCCCGGAGGACAGTGGACGTGACGGCGCCCCCGCCACCGGCAGCAGCACCACAGGTTCAGGAGGTGAAGCCGGCCCGGCAGCCACTGCCGGGCCTCGGCCTCCTGCGCCAGACCGGCGACATGTTCCTGCTGGGCATGCAGGTGTTCCGGTTGATGTTCAAACGGCCGTTCCAGGTCCGGGAGTTCGTCGAGCAGTTCTGGTTCATCGCCAGCGTGACGATCTTCCCGGCCTGCCTGGTGGCGATCCCGTTCGGCGCGGTCATCTCCCTGCAGATCGGGTCGCTCACCGAGCAGTTCGGCGCGCAGTCCTTCACCGGTGGCGCCAGCGTGCTGGCCGTGCTCCAGCAGGCCAGCCCGCTGATCGTGGCGCTGCTGGCGGCCGGCGTCGCCGGGTCGGCCATCTGCGCCGACCTCGGCGCCCGCAAGATCCGCGAGGAGCTGGACGCCATGGAGGTCATGGGCATCTCGCCCGTGCACCGCCTGGTCGTCCCGCGGGTGCTGGCCACCATCTGCGTCGCGGTGCTGCTCAACGGCCTGGTGTCGGTGGTCGGCACGGCCGGCGGTTACTTCTTCAACGTCGTCATGCAGGGCGGAACGCCCGGTGCCTACGTCTCCAGCTTCTCCTCGCTCGCCCAGATCACGGACCTCTACATCAGCGAGATCAAGGCCGTCATCTTCGGGTTCGTCGCCGGCATCGTCGCGGCGCACCGCGGGCTCAACCCGCGCGGCGGCCCCAAGGGCGTGGGCGAGGTCGTGAACCAGGCCGTGGTCATCGCGTTCACCCTGCTCTTCTTCCTGAACCTGATCCTGAGCGCGATCTACCTCCAGATCGTGCCGCCGAGGGTGGGCTGAGCGTGACCCTGCTGGAAAACGACCAGGCCGCCGGGCAGCCCAAGCCGCCCGCGGCCCCCGCGCGCCCGCCGCGACGGCGACCGGCCGACCGGTTCCTGTCCTGGCTCGACGGGCCCGGGGACCAGCTGTCGTTCTACGTCCAGGCGCTGGTGTGGATCCCGCGGGCCACGCGCCGGTACTTCAAGGAGATCCAGCGCCTGCTGGCCGAAGTCGCCTTCGGCACCGGCGGCCTGAGCGTCATCGGCGGCACCATCGGCGTGATGGTCGCCCTGACGCTGGCCACCGGCATGGTGGTCGGCCTCCAGGGCTACGCGGCGCTGAGCCAGATCGGCACCGAGGCCCTGACGGGCTTCGTCTCCGCGTACCTCAACACGCGTGAGATCACGCCCCTGGTCGCCGGCCTGTGTCTGTCGGCGACGATCGGCGCGGGCTTCACCGCCCAGCTCGGTGCCATGCGCATCAACGAAGAGGTCGACGCCCTGGAGAGCATGGGCGTGCGGTCCATGCCCTACCTGGTCTCCACCCGCGTGGTCGCGGGCACCTTCGCCATCATCCCGCTGTACGCGATCGGCCTGCTCAGCTCCTACATCGCGTCCCGGACGATGACGATCGTCTCCGCCGGCCAGTCCACGGGCACCTACGACCACTACTTCAACCTCTTCCTGTCGCCGACCGACGTGGTGCTCTCCTTCGTCAAGGTGATCTTCTTCAGCGTCCTGGTCATCCTCACGCACTGCTACTACGGCTACCGGGCCTCCGGCGGCCCCGCGGGCGTGGGCGTGGCCGTCGGGCGCTCGGTGCGGACCTCGATCGTGCTGATCGGCGTCACCGACTTCTTCCTCAGCCTCGCCATCTGGGGCACGACAACGACCGTGCGAGTGGCCGGATGACAACGACAGCCAAGCGCCCCGCGGCCCAGCCGCCGGCCGGCACCCCCGCGGGCCCGCCCCCGGTGCGCAAGCAGAGCAAGGTGCGCCAGCGGCTCGCGGGCGTCCTCTTCCTCGCCATCCCGATCCTGCTGGTGTGGCTCTCGATCGCCATCTACAACAACACGTTCACCGAGTCGGTGACCGTGGTGGTGGAGACCGGCACGGCGGGGAACGAGATGCGCCCGACCGCGGACGTGAAGATGCGCGGCGTGATCATCGGCGAGGTCCGCGAGGTGGAGGCCAACGGGGAGGGCGCGCGCCTGACCCTCGCCCTCCAGCCGGACGAGGTCGACCGCATCCCCGCGGACGTCGCCGCCCAGCTCCTGCCGACCACCCTCTTCGGCGAGCGCTACGTCGCGCTCGTGCCCCCCGGGGACAGCACGGCCGGCGAGCGGCTGGCCGAGGGCGACGTCATCACCGAGGACCGCAGCTCCAACGCCGTCGAGGTCAACGAGACCCTGGACAACATGCTTCCGATGCTCAACGCCCTTCAGCCGCAGCGGCTCTCGGCCATCCTGACTGCGATGTCGCAGGCGCTGGACGGCCGCGGCACCGACCTGGGCGAGACCATCGTCCGGCTCGACCAGCAGCTGGAGGAGATCAACCCGACGCTTCCGGCCCTCAACGAGGACATCAGCCGGCTGGTGGAGGTCACCAACCTCTACGCGGACGTCGACCCCGATCTGCTGGACGCGCTGGAGGACTTCACCACCACCAGCGCCACCGTCGCCGACCTGCGCGACAACCTGGGCACCCTCTACGCCTCGGTCACCACCGTCTCGCGGGACCTGGACGCGTTCCTGACGCAGAACCAGAGCAACATCATCCGGCTGGCCGAGACCAGCCGCCCGACGATGGAGCTGATCGCGCGGTACTCGCCCGCCTTCCCCTGCACCTTCCGGACCCTGGCGGACTTCGTGCCCGTCATGGACCGGGCGCTGGGCGCCGGCACCGACGAGCCGGGCGTGCACATCAACGTCCAGGTGGTCCAGCCCCGCGGCTCCTACGGCCCCGGTGACACCCCCGGCTACGGCGGGGGCGGCGGCCCGCAGTGCTACGGCGTGCCCTACGGCGGGAGCGGCGGCAACAGCCCGGCCTCCTACACCGGCGGCGAGGGCCTGGGCCTGCCGAACTCCGCGCAGGAGAACGCCCTGGTGCGCGAGCTGCTCGCGGCCGACGGCAGCACCGGGACCGGCGACCTGCCCGAGTGGTCCAGCCTGCTGGCCGGGCCCGCCTTCCGCGGGGCGGAGGTGGAGCTGCGATGAAGCGCTCCGGAATCGCGGGACCGCTGATCAAGTCCCTGATCTTCGTGCTGGTCACCACCCTGTCCACGCTGATCCTGGCGGTCAGCGTGGGCGCCTCCAGCGTCCAGGACGCCGACCGCTACCACGCGCGTTTCACCGACGCCACCGGCCTGGTCGCCGGCGACACCGTCCGCATCGCGGGCGTGGTGGTCGGGGAGGTCACCTCGATCGAGGTGGTCGAACGCCGGTACGCGGAGGTGACGTTCACCGTCGAGGACGACCGGGAGCTGCCCACCGCGGCGACCGCCTCGATCAAGTACCTCAACATGGTCGGCCAGCGCTACGTCTCGCTGGAGCGCGGCGCCGGCGAGGTCGGCAACGCGCTGGAGCCCGGCTCCACCATCCCGCTGGAGCGCACCTCGCCCGCGCTGGACCTCACCCAGCTCTTCAACGGCTTCCAGCCGCTCTTCCGGGGCCTGGACCCGCAGGAGACGAACCAGCTGGCCGGTGAGATCGTGCAGGTCCTCCAGGGCGAGGGCGGCACGATCACCAGCCTGCTGCGCAGCATCGGCTCGCTGACCACGACGCTGGCCGGCGAGGACGAGGTCATCGACGACGTGATCGACAACCTCAACACGGTGCTGACCACCATCGGCGACCGCCAGGAGGACTTCACCGAGCTGGTCTCCACCACCCAGGAGCTGGTCTCGGGCTTCTCCGAGGACCGCGAGGCGCTGGGCGCCTCGGTCCAGGCGATGTCCGACCTGGCCGTCTCCACCGCCGGGCTGGTCGAGCAGGGCCGCGAGCCGCTGCGCCGGGACATCGCGGAGCTGGGCCGGCTGAACAACCTGCTGGTGGACTCCACCCCGCAGATCGAGAACTTCCTCCAGCGGACCCCGGACAAGATGCGGTCCATCGGCCGCCTGGCGTCCTACGGCTCCTGGTTCAACATGTACCTCTGCGAGGCGAACGTGAGCGGCGTGTCCTCCTACGGTGGCGGCGAGCCCCCCACCGGGCTCCCCATCACGGAAGAGCGGTGCACCTCATGAGCCGGGAACGCAAGAAGCCCACGGGGCTGGTGCGGTTTCTGCGCAAGCCGCTCAACGAGCGCAACAACCTGGTCGTCGGCGTCGTCGGCCTGCTGATCACCGCCCTGATCGCGCTGGGCGCCTACCGCGCGGACGCCCTGCCGTTCCTCGGCGGCGGCACCGGCTACACGGCCGAGTTCTCCGACTCGGCCGGGCTGCGGGTCGGGGACGACGTCCGCATCGCGGGCGTCCGGGTCGGCCAGGTCACCGCCGTCAACCTCGACGGGGACCGGGTCGCGGTCGACTTCGAGGTCGAGAACGCCTGGGTGGGCAACTCCAGCGAAGTGGCCATCGGCATCCGCACCCTGCTGGGCGCCAAGTACCTGGCGCTCGACCCGCAGGGCCCCGAGGAGCAGGACCCGGGCGAGCGCATCCCGCTGGACCGCACGACCACCCCGCTGGACGTCACCCAGGCGTTCCAGCAGCTGGGCGAGACCGTCGGCGAACTGGACACCGAGGCCATCGGGGAGAGCTTCGAGGCCATCTCCGACGCCTTCCGCGAGACCTCGCCCGAGGTCGACGCGGTCCTCAACGGCGTCGCGGACCTCTCGGAGGTCATCAACCAGCGCGACGCCGAGCTGTCGCAGCTACTGGAGAGCGCCGACGACATCTCCGCCGTGCTGGCCGACCAGAGCGACGAGTTCGAGCGGCTGATCAACGACGGCAACCTGCTGCTGGAGGAGGTGCGGGCCCGCCGCGAGGCGATCAACGCCCTCTTCCGCTCCACCGTCACCCTCAGCGAGCAGTTGACGGGCCTGGTGCAGGACAACCAGGAGCAGATCCAGCCCACTCTCAACAGCCTCGACCAGGTCGCGGACGTCTTCCTGGAGAACCAGGAGCAGCTCGACGAGGTCCTGGCCACGGCCGGCCCCTACTATCGCCTGCTGGGCAACGCCGTCGGCTCGGGCCGCTGGCTCGACACCTACATCTGCGGGCTGGTCCCCGAGGCGTACGTGCCGCAGGCCGTGCCCGACGAGGGCTGCGTGTCCCCCCGAGGAGGCCAGTGATGCGAAGGCTGTTCACCCGCACCCGCCTGCTGCTGGCCCTGGCCGGCGTGGTCGTGCTGGTCCTGCTGGCCAACCTCGTCGGCGTCATCAACCTCTTCGGCTCCGGCACCAAGGAGTACATCGCGTACTTCGACCGCACCGTGGGCGTTCGCCCCGGCTCGGACGTGCGCATCCTGGGCGTGCGGGTCGGGGAGGTCAACTCGGTCACCCCCGAGGGCACCCAGGTCCGGGTGTCCGTCTCGGTGGACGAGGACGTCGAGATACCCGCCGAGGCCCAGGTCGCGGTCATCTACCCCAGCATCGTGGCCGACCGGTACATCCAGTTCACCCCTGCCTACACCGGCGGCGAGGTGATGGAGGACGGTGCCGTCGTGCCGCTGGAGCGCACCGCGATACCCCTGGAGGTCGACGACCTCTACGAGAGCCTCACCGAGATCAGCGACGCCCTCGGCCCCGAGGGCGCCAACGCCGACGGCGCCCTGACCGACCTGCTGAACGTCGGCGCCGAGAACCTCGACGGCCGTGGCCGCGAGATGGCCAACATGATCGACCAGTTCTCCGGCGCCGCCGGCACCATCGGCGACAGCAGCGACAACCTCTTCGCCACCATCGAGAGCCTGGCCGAGTTCACCTCCATGCTGGAGGAGAACGACGACGGGGTCCGGCAGGCGGAGGAGCAACTGGCCGACGTGGCCTCCTTCCTCGCGGAGGACCGTGACGAACTGGCCGCCGCCCTCGACCAGTTGTCGACGGCGCTGGGCCAGGTGGAGTCGTTCATCGGGGACAACCGCCAGGCCCTGACCGCCAACGTCAACCAGCTCGCGGACCTCACCCAGAGCCTGGTCGACCAGCGGGCCTCGCTGGCCGAGGCCCTGGACGCGGCGCCCAACGCCGTCGGCAACGTCCTGAACGCCTACAACCCGCGCACTCGCGCCTTCGACACCCGCGGCAACCTCAACGAGGTGAGCATGGTCCCGCTGACCACCTCCGAGTCCACCATGCTGCTGCCGCTCTCCGGGGGCAACGGCTACCGCCTGGAAGAGGGTGGCGCGGAGTGAAGACCTCCACCAAGGCCGCCGTCACCGTCGGCTGCGCCGGCCTCGCCCTCGCCGTGGCGTTCTCGTTGCCCAGCGTGCTGAACGCCCTGCCCACCTTCGAGGAACTGCCGCTGCCCGGCGGCGCCGAGCTGGGCGACAACCCCTACACCGTGACCGCCGAGTTCGAGGACGTGCTCAGCCTCGTCCCGCACTCCTCGGTCAAGGTCAACGACGTCGACGTCGGCCAGGTCACCGACATCGACCTGGCCGCCGACGGCTGGCACGCCCGCGTCACCATGCGCATCAACGGCGACGTGCGGCTGCCCGAGAACGCCTACGCCGCCGTCGAGCAGTCCTCCCTGCTGGGCGAGAAGTACATCCAGCTCCTCGCCCCCGAGGACGACGAGGCCCGCGGCCAGCTCGCCAACGGCGACGTCATCCCCGCGCAGCGGACCAACCGCAACGTGGAGGTCGAGGAGGTCTTCGGCGCGATGTCGCTGGTCCTCAACGGCGGCGGCATCGACCAGATCCGCACCATCAGCGAGGAGCTGAACAACGCCCTGGGCGGCAACGAGCTGGAGGCGCGCGGCGTACTGGAGCAACTGGAGGTCCTGGTCGCCGACCTGGACGGCCAGCGCGAGGAGATCGTCGGGGTCCTCCAGGGCATGGACCGCCTCTCCTCCACCCTCGCCGAGCGGGACGAGGTCATCGCCACCACGCTGGAGGAGATGGAGCCCGGCCTGGCCACGCTGGAGGACCAGCGCGCCTCGCTGATGGCCATGCTCAACTCCATCGACGACCTGGGCGACGTGGCCATCGACACCATCAACCGCACCACGGACGACATCGTGGCCGACCTGGAGGCGCTGGCCCCGATCGTGAGCAACCTGGCCGACGCCGGGGAGAGCCTGCCCAACTCCCTGGAGGTGCTGGCCACCTACCCCTTCACCGACGAGGTCATGAACGGCATCCGGGGCGACTACCTGAACGCCTACATCAACATCGCGGCCCCCCGCGGGACCCAGGTCATCCCGCCGCTGAGCCTCGGGGAGAACCGCTCGGGCGCCGCGTCCGACTCCGACACCCGGAGCGCCCCGCTCCCGCTGCCGGCCGCGGGAGGCGGTTCCTGATGCTGACCCTCGCCACCAGGCTGAAGAACATCGCCTTCCTCATCATCGGCGCCATCGCCATCGGCTACCTCGGCGTCAACTACGCCGACCTCGGCCGGTACGTCGGCGTGACCAACTACTACGAGGTCACCGTCGAACTCGCGGAGACCGGCGGCCTGTACGAGCACGCCGACGTCACCTACCGCGGCGTGTCCGTGGGCCGGGTCGGACCCATCGAGCTGACGGACCAGGGCATCGAGGCCACGATCCGCATCGAGAACTCGGCGCCCGACATCCCGCAGGACACCGACGCCGCGGTGGAGTCCCTCTCCGCCATCGGCGAGCAGTTCCTCGACCTGCGCCCGCGCACCGACTCCGGGCCCTTCCTCGGGGACGGCGCCCGCATCACGCAGAACAACACCACCACCCCGCCGCCCGTCACCGACATGCTCGCCAGCCTCAACGACCTGGTCGGCTCCGTGCCGCTGGACTCGCTGGAGACGGTGATGACCGAGCTGGGCACCGGACTCGAGGGCCAGGGCGACCGCCTCGGCGGCATCATCGAGGCGGGCAACGACATCGTCGCCGCCGCCCAGGAGGTCCTGCCGGACACCACCCGGCTGATCGTGGACTCCCAGACGGTCCTGGCCACCCAGGCCGAGATGGGCGACGCGCTGACCGAGTTCGCGGAGGGCGCCGCCCTGCTCTCCCAGCAGCTGGTCGACTCCGACCAGGACATCCGCGACGTGATCGACGCCGCCCCCGGCGCCGCCGGCGAGATCGACGCCCTGCTGCGGGACACCAACCCCGGCCTGAGCGTCCTGATCGCCAACCTGCTCACCACCTCCGACCTGATGATCACCCGCCAGGGCGGCATCGAGGAGCTGATGGTCAGGGCGCCGCAGGTCATCGCCGCGGGCTCCACCGCGGTGACGCCCAACGGCATCAACGGCGGCCTGGCGCTCACGTTCTTCCAGCCGATGCCGTGCACCGCCGGTTACGGCGGGACCACCTACCGCAACGGGCTGGACACACGGGACGCTCCGCTGAACACTGAGGCCCGGTGCACCGCCTCGCCCGGCAGCGGCGTCAACGTCCGCGGCTCGCAGAACGCGCCCTCCGGGGGCGTTCCCGACGCGGCCAGGGCCGGGTCCGTGCAGCTGCCCGGCGCGCTGGGCCTGCCCGGCACGGGCGGCGGCTCGAACGGCTCGGGCTCCGGCGGAGGCGGCCTCGGCGGCCTGCTCGGCCTGGACTGACGGGCGCCGGGACCAGCGGGCGCCGGCACCCGGCGGGCGCATCGACATCAGGGACGGAGGAGAGCGGACATGGCGAGAGCCAAGGGGAAGACGCCCGGCGAGGACGGGGCCGAGCCCTCACCCCGGCCGGGCCGCGGCCGGCGCCTCCGCACCGTGGCGATCTGGGTGGCCGCGGTCGCCATCCTGGGCTTCTGCGCCTTCGGGGCCCGCTCCTACTGGCAGGCCAGCAACGACGAGGACCTCGACTTCGCCGCCACCCGCGACGAGGTGCTGGAGGCGGGCGAGGACCACCTGGCCCGGCTCAACACCCTGCGCGGCGGCGACGCCGACGCGATCGGCGCAGAACTGGACGAGTGGCTGGAGGTCACCACCGGCCCCCTCCACGACGAGCTGGAGCGCACCCGCGAGGAGAGCACCGAGGTCCTGGTCGCCGACGGCTCCAGCACCACCGGCACCGTCACCGACGCCGCCGTCACCCAGCTCGACCAGCGCGCCGGCACCGCGCGCCTGATCGCCACCCTGGAGGTGGAGACCACGCCCCGCGACGGCGACCCCTCCACCGACCGCAGGCGCCTGGAGGCCGGGCTCTCCCACACCGACGAGGGCTGGCGCGTGACCTCGCTCACCTCCCTGGTCATCGACCAGCCGCAGGAGGACGCCGAGGAGGGCGACGCGGCCGGGGAGGGCGAGGACGGCGGCGCGGGCGCAGGCGACGCCGCCGGAGCCGGGCAGTCCGAGGACGACCAGCCGGAGGGACAGCAGTGACCAGCAGTACCGCACCCGTCGGCTCCGCCGAGTCGCCCGAGGCCACGGACCCCGCCGCCCCCGGGCAGGAGGAGAGCGCCAAGGCCCCCGGCCACCGCCGCCGCAAGGAGCGCAAGCAGCGCAACGCCAGGCTCCGCAAGGTCAAGCTCCGCAAGGACGAGGACCGCAAGGAGCCCCGCGAGCCCGGCCGCCGCCGCGGCCTGCTGCGCGTGGCCGGCATCCTTGTCCTCGCCGCCGCGCTCGTCGCCGGCACGGCCCTCACCGTCCGTGCCGGCCAGCTCCGCGACGAGGGCCGGACCGACAACCTCGCGCTCACCGACTACGACGCCACCAGCCGCGTCATCAACGACGTGAGCAACGCCCTGGCCACCGTCTTCTCCTACACCCCCGGCACCCTGGCCGACACCCAGGAGCGGGCCGGCGAGTGGCTGAGCGGCCCGGCGGCCGAGGAGTACGAGACGCTGATGCGCGAGGTGGAGACCCTGGCCGCCGAGCAGCAGCTGTCCATGGACACCGCCGTCCTGCGGGCCGGCGTCCGCGAGCTCACCGAGGACACCGCCCGCCTGCTGGTCTTCCTCGACCAGGTCTCCGAGCGCGCGGGCCAGGAACCGACCACCGTCGCCGCCCAGCTCACGGTCACCGCGGAACTGATCGGCGAGCGGTGGCGTATCGTCGGCATCACCTCGCGCTAGGCCAGGAGGACCACCATGCTGACCACCCTGCGGCGGAACGCCCTGCTGGCCACCGCCCTGCTCCTGGCCCTCGCGGCCGTCCTGGCCGCCGCCGGCGCCTCGTACGCCTGGTACGACGCGGCCAACGAGGAGGACTCCAGCTACGCCGAGACCCGCGACGAGGTCCTGGCGGACGCGGAGCAGGCGGTTCAGAATCTGAACACTCTGGACTACCGTGACTTCGACTCGGGGTTCGACCTGTGGCTCCAGTCCTCCACCGGGGACCTCCACGAGGAGTTCGTCAACGGCCGGGCCACGCTGGAGGAGGCCGTGAACGAGGGGCAGACGGTCACCACGGCGGAGGTGCTCTCCTCCGCCGTCACGGAGCTGGACGAGCGGGCCGGCCGGGCGGGCGTGATGGTGGTCATCGCCCTGACCCGCGACCCGGCCGACGGCGACCCGGTGACCTCGGCCCAGCGGATCGTGGCCGAGATGACCAGGACCGAGGACGGATGGAAGCCGAACGCCGCGGGGCAGGCGATCGGGAACCGCACGGCGGAATGACGCGCAGCAGGACGGCCGAGAGGAACCAGCCATGTCGATGAGCCGACACCTTGTGAACCGGCAGCGGCGTCTGGCCAACCGACCCGGCCAGCGCCCCGAGCCCGGACGCGAGCCCGAGGAGCGCCCCGAGGCCGAGGAGGCCGAGCGGGAGGGCGGCGGGCAGCCCGTCGCCACCCTCGTGGACACCCGCGAGAAGCCCGACGCCGGGAAGGACGCCGAGGAGGCCGGGGAGCGCCCGGCCAAGGCGGCCGATCGGGAGCGTCGTAAGGCCGAACGGCCCGTGCCCCCGCGCGCGCAGGAGCCCTCCGACGCCGGCCCCGGCCGTTCCCGCAGGGTCCTGATCGGCGTCCTGGCTGCCGTCACCGTGATCTTCGGCGTCTTCGCCGTGTACGCCAACTCCCGGGCCGGAAGCGAGGGCGACTCGGCCGCCGCCGAGAACACGGCCCTGGTCGACACCGCCCGGACCTCCGAGATCATCGGCAGCGTCTCGGAGGCGGTCAACGACCTCTTCTCCTACGACTCGGAGAACCCCGCGGCGCTGGAGGAGTCCGCCCGCGAGCACCTGACGGGCGACGCGGTCGACCAGCACGCCCAGCTCCTGGCGCCTGTGATCGCGGCCGGCGAGGAGAACGCGCTCGTGCTGACCACCACGGTCACCCACGCCGGCGTCGAGCTGATCGACGGCGACCGGGCCCGGGTCCTGTTCTACGCGGACCAGAGCAACACCCGGCTCGGCGAGGAGGGCGACACCAACTACAGCGCGGCCGTCCTCGCGGTCGACGTGGTCAACCAGGACGGCGAGTGGAAGATCGCCGCCTTCGACACCTTCGCCTGAGCCGCGCGGTTCCGGCGCCCCCGCGCCCCTCTCGTTGACCGGACCGGTCCCGGGCGGGGCGCGGCGCGGGTAGATTCCCGGCCATGAATGACGACGTCCGCTCGCTCCTGATCGCTGTCGCGGCCACCGCCGTCGCCGCCGTCCTGCTCGGGTGGTTCCTTCGCAGCTACCGCGAGGAACGGGCCACCCGCCGCCTCCAGACCTTCTTCGGCCTTCCCGACAACTCCGAATGCCTGCTCGTGGTCGGCCGGGACGCCGGCACGGACGGGGCGGTGGCCCGCAACGACGTCTCGGCGCTGCTGGAGCTGGCCGCCGTCGTCAAGAACTGCGGGGCGCACGCCCAGCTCGTCTCCGGCGAGAACGCACGGCAGGGCTTCGGGGAGCTGACCGAGTTCTGCATAGGCGGGCCGGTGAGCAACCGGCGTACCGCCGCCCACCTGGCCGGCCTGCTGCCGGGCGTCTCGGTGAACACCGAGGGCGAACCGGGCGCGGACCGGGGGGCGTTCCTCATCGGCTCGGACCGCTACCGGCTGGAGAACGGCTCCGTGGAGCACGTGCTGCTGGCGCGGCTGACCGCCGGGCAGCGGGGACGGCCGTTGTTCCTCATCTGCGGGCAGCGCTCGGTCACCAGCCAGGCCGCCGCCCGCTACCTCGCGCGGCACCACGCGCGGCTGGCCCGCAAGCACGGCTCGGGCGGCGACTTCTGCCTGCTGCTGCGGGTGGTCAACTCCCAGGCCTACGGCGCGGATGTCGTCGAACTGGTCAAAGATGTCACCAAGTCGGCCACCGTGCCACCCAAGCTCACCAGCAGTAAGGATCTCTGACGCGGTGTGACGTAGCCTGGTGCCAGAAGGGGTACGTACGGCACGCACGCGCCTGCGAAGGGAGAGGCCGGGGATGGGTGAGCGCCGACCGGTGTACCAGTGGATCGCCGACGACTTGCGCCGCCAGATCGACGAGGGGGTGTTCGGGGTGGGGGCCCGCATCCCGTCCCGCTCCGAGCTGAAGCGGAAGTACCGCGCGAGCGACCAGACGGTGGACCGGGCGGTGCGCGTGCTCAAGGCCGCCGGTTACGCCACGGGACAGTTCGGCCGGGGGGTGTTCGTCAGCGACCGCGCCCCGATCGGCGCGCTGGTCCGCACCACCGATGCGGTGGACTCGCCGCTCGCGGCCCGGATCAGCGTCCCCGGGGAGCCCGGGGGGCCGGCGCTGGCCTGGGAGGCGGTCTCCGCGGCGACGGAGGCGCCCGAGGAGATCGCCAGGCGCCTGGGGGTCCCGGCGGGGGAGCGGGTGATGCGCACGCGGTACGAGTACCTGGCCGACCGGCGCCCGCTCCAGCTCGCGACGAGCTGGGAGCCGCTGGCCCTGACCGAGGGCACGGACGTGGTCTTCCCCGAGCGCGGCCCCTACGCGCGTCGCGGCGTCCGGGGCCGCTTCGCGGCGATCGGCATCCGGATCGTCCAGGCCAAGGAGATCGTCGGCTCCCGCCCGGCCACCAGCCCCGAGGCCGACGCCCTGGGCTGCGCCCCCGGCCAGTGCGTCACGGCCGTCGAACGCACCCACTACGACGCCGACGCCCGCCCCGTAGAAACCTCCGACACGATCATCCTGGGCGACCGCTGGCGCCTGGAGTACGCCATCGACTTCGGGGGGTGAATGCGCCCGGTGCCCGCCGGGGCCGGCGCGCGCCGCGGCTCAGCCGCCCGCCGCCTCCGCGTAGATCTGGGCCAGCTCGGGGGAGCCGGTGTCGGCCCAGGACTGGCCCAGGGCGGCGACGTCGAGTTCGCGGCCGGAGGGGAGGAGGATCCGGGGGGTGCCGTCGGGGGCGGGGATCCAATGGGCGCCGGGGAGGGTGCGGACGATGACCGTGCCCAGGTAGAGGCCGGCGTCGTTGGCCAGCCAGGGGAGCTCCTCGGGGTCGTCGCGCCAGCGCGGCAGGAGCTGGTCGAGGGCGGCGAGCGAGGCGGGGGTGTCGCCGAGGACGAGGCCCGCCCGCTGGGCGCGCACCCGCAGCAGCTCGCACTCGGACAGGAGCTGGGTCACCCCTTCCGAGTCCGACCAGGCGCCGCTCGACGCGGGAGCCGGCCGCTTGCGCCAGTTGTCCAGGAAAGGGATGTTCATCGTTCCAGGGTCGCATCCCGCCGGGGAAGCACACCACAGGGCACGCGCCAGGCGGGATGTGCACGCACGTTCACGGGCGTTCGGGAGCGTTCATCAGCCGAGGGCCAGGTCAACGACGACCGGGGCGTGGTCGGAGGCGCCCTTGCCCTTGCGCTCCTCCCGGTCCACGTAGGCGTCCTTGACCGCGCCGGCGAAGGGCGCGTTCCCGTAGACGAGGTCGATGCGCATGCCGCGGTTCTTCGGGAAGCACAGCCGGCGGTAGTCCCAGTACGTGAAGGGGTGCTCGTACTTCAGGGGCCGCGGCACCACATCCGACAGGCCCGTGGAGCGCAGCGCCGCCAGCGCCTCCCGCTCCACGTCGGTGACGTGCGTGGAGTCCTCGAACGCGGCGCGGTCCCACACGTCCTCGTCCGCGGGCGCGACGTTGAAGTCGCCCAGGACGGCGAACGGCCGCTCCCCGGCCGCGTCCTGGGCGACCGTCTCGCGCAGCGCGGCCAGCCAGCGCAGCTTGTACGCGAAGTGCGGGTGGCCCACCTCGCGGCCGTTGGGCACGTACACCGACCACACGCGCACGCCGCCGCAGGTGGCGGCCACCGCCCGCGGCTCGTCCTTGCCGTCGAACTCGGGCCCGCCCACCAGGCCGCGCGTCACGTCCTCCAGGCCGGTCCGGGAGACGACGGCCACGCCGTTCCACCGCCCGTCGGCGACGACGGCGGCCTCGTAACCCAGCGCGCGCAGCGGCTCGGCGGGGAACGCGGCGGGCTCGCACTTCAGCTCCTGCAGGCAGAGCACGTCGGTGCCGGTGCGCTCCAGCCAGGCGAGCAGCCGCTCGGTGCGGACGGTGACGGAGTTGACGTTCCAGGTGGCGATGCGCATGACGGCCCTCCCGGGGGCGATCAGAGGGAGACGGATTCGCCGGGGCTGAGCCGGGCGTAGGCGGCGGAGCCGATGCCGGGCCCCTGGGGGCCGAGGTTGCGGCCGTAGACCAGCAGGCCCGTGTCGGAGAGCAGCCCGTCGTGCACGGCGAAGGCCCGCTCGGGGGCGACCGCGCGGATGTAGTCCACGACCTCGGAGAACTTGCTCCACGGCGCGTGCACCGGCAGCAGCAGCGTCTCCACGGGGCGGCCGGGCACGGTCAGCGCGTCCCCGGGGTGGAAGACGGAGCCGTCCACGACGAAGCCGACGTTGGCGATCCGGGGCAGGTCGGGGTGGATCACGGCGTGCAGCTCGCCGTGCGCCTCGACCGCGAAGCCGGCGGCGGTGAAGGTGTCCCCGTCGCCGACCGCGTGCACCCGCCCCGGGTAGGCCGCCGACAGGGCGCCGGCCACGCTGCCCGGCGCCCACAGCTCCACGCCGGGGGCGGCGTCCAGCGCGGCGCGCAGGCGGCCCTCGTCGAAGTGGTCGGGGTGCTCGTGGGTGACGAGCAGCGCGTCCGCCCCGGCCGCCGCGTCCGCCTCGCTGAACGCGCCCGGGTCGATGACCAGCGTGCGCCCCTCCCGCTCCAGGCGGACGCAGGCGTGCCCCTTCTTGGTGAGCTTCATGCGGCCCATTCTGCTACGCCCCTCCGACAACGCCCCCGGGGGACGCCCGGGCCGGCCGGTGCGCGGGTCCTCGCGGCGGCGCCCCCCGCGTTGTGCACGCGCACAGCGGCCCGCCCGGGGCGTTGGTCAGCCGCAGCGATTCGCGATCCGTGCATGGACCCTCCTGCCCGGCCGGTGCTGGATTGGCCTCCACGTCCTGCCAGGAAGGAGCCGGCCCATGGGGGCTGCCGTTGTGAACGTGCGCGAGCTGAGCGCCGCGTACGGCCCGGTGCGCGCGCTCAGCGGCGTATCCCTCGAGGTGCCCGAGGGGGCCGTGACCACCGTGCTGGGCGGGAACGGCGCGGGCAAGTCGACGCTGCTGCGCGCCATCTCGGGCACCCTGCCGTTCCACGGCGGCGCCGTGCGCGGCGGGGAGATCCGCCTGGGCGAGGAGGTGCTCACCGGCCGCCGGGCGGACCGGGTGGTCGCCGCCGGCGTCGTGCAGGTGCCGGAGGGCCGCCAGGTCTTCTCCCGGATGAGCGTGGCCGACAACCTGCGAGCCGGCGCCCTGGGCGAACGCGGCCGGCGGGCCGGGCGCCAGGCGGGCCGCGAGGTGCTGGAGCGGATCTTCGAGCTGTTCCCCGTGCTGAAGGAGCGCGCGGGGCAGCGCGCCGGGCTGCTGTCGGGCGGCGAGCAGCAGATGCTGGCCATGGGCCGCGCGCTGATGGCCAGGCCCCGGCTGCTGCTGCTGGACGAGCCGTCCCTGGGCCTGTCCCCGCTGATGACGGCCCGCATCGCCGAGACCATCCGCGAGATCAACGCGGATGGAACGGCCGTGCTGCTGGTCGAGCAGAACGCCGCGCTGGCGCTGCGCCTGGCCTCCACGGCTTGCGTGCTGGAGAACGGCCAGGTCGTGCTGGCCGGGGACGCGGCCGAGCTGGCGGCGAGCGACGAGGTACGCCGCCGCTACCTGGGCATCGCCGAGGAGGACCCGGCCGAGGACCCGGCCGAGGACCCGGCCGAGGACGCGGGCGGGGACCCGGGCGAGGCCCCGGACAACGACGCGGGCCAGGCCGTGGACAGGGCCGTGGACAAGGCCGCGGGCCAGGCCGCGGGCCAGGCCGCGGGCCAGGCCGCGGGCCAGGCCGCGGGCCAGGCCGGGGACAAGGCCCCCGCGCCCGCCGCCCGCCCCGCGCTGGCGAGGTGGTCCGCGTGAGCGCCCCGCCCGCCCTGGCCGTTCGCGACCTGACCGTCCGCTTCGCCGGCCTCACCGCCCTGGACGGCGTCGGCTTCACCGTCGAGCCCGGCACCATCCACGCCGTGATCGGCCCCAACGGCGCCGGCAAGAGCACCTGCTTCAACGTCCTCTCCGGCGTCTACCGCGCCACCTCCGGCAGCGTGCGCCTGGGCGAGCGGGAGCTGACCCGCGCCACCCCGCACGCGATCGCCTCCCTCGGCGTGGCCCGGACGTTCCAGAACATCGCGCTCTCCGCGCACGCCAGCGTGGCCGACACCCTCATGCTCGGCCGCCACCGGCTGACCCGCGCCGGGTTCCTGTCCACCGGCCTGCGCCTGCCCTCCGCCGGGCGCGAGCACGCCCGGCACTGGGCCCGGGTGCGGGAGGTCGCCGCGTTCCTCGGCCTCGAACGCCACCTGGGCGCGCCCGCCGGGCTGCTGCCCTACGGCGTGCAGAAGCTGGTCGAGCTGGGCCGGGCGCTGTGCATGGAGCCCGAGGTTCTGCTGCTGGACGAGCCCATCGCCGGGATGACTCCGGCCGAGCGGCGGAACACCGCCGAGCTGATCGCCTCCGTCCGCGACAGCCTCGGCCTGTCCGTGCTGCTGGTGGAGCACGACATGGCCGTGGTGATGCGCCTGGCCGACACCGTCACGGTGCTCGACTTCGGCCGCAAGATCGCCGAGGGCACGCCCGCCCTGGTGCAGAACGACCCCGAGGTGGTCCGCGCCTACCTCGGCGAGCCGCAGCCGGATTCGGAGCCCGAGGGCCGGCCGGCGGGAAGGGAATCCACCCCGTGACCACATTTCTCGAACTCCTCATCAGCGGAGTCTCGCTGGGCTCGGTCTACGCGCTGATCGCGCTGGGCTTCGTGATCATCTACAAGTCGACCGAGGTCGTGAACTTCGCCCACGCCTCCCTGCTGCTGGCCGGCGGCTACATCGCCGTCCGCGCCCAGGAGTCCCTCGGCTTCTGGGGCGGCCTGCTGGCCGGGGTCGCCGGGGCCGCGCTGCTCGGCACCTTGCTGGAGACGCTGGTCATCCGCCGCTACCGGGGCGCGGACCCCGCGCCGCTGGCGATCGTCACCATCGGCGTCGACATCGTGCTGCTGACCGAGCTGGGCCGCCGCATCGGGCCCGACATCTTCACCTTCGAGGACCCCTGGGGCAACGCCCTGCTGACCGCGGGCTCGGTGACCGTGCCGCAGACGCGGGTGGCCGCGTTCCTCGCCGCCGCGCTGCTGATCGCGGTCTTCCTGGCCGCGTTCCGCTGGACGCCCTGGGGCCTGTCGATGCGCGCCGCGGCCGAGAACCGGGAGACCGCCGCCCTGATGGGCATCCGGCTCGGCCGGGTCTCCGCCTCCGCCTGGGCCGTGGCCGGGGCGCTGGCCGCCGTCGCCGCGCTGTTCCTGTCCGTCTTCCCCACCTCCGGCCTGGACCGCGACACCGGCCAGGTCGCGCTGGCCGCCTTCCCCGCCGCCATCATCGGCGGCCTCGACTCCACCACCGGCGCCCTGGCCGGCGGCCTGATCGTCGGGCTCACCGAGGCCCTGACCACCGGATACGCCGACGAACTGGCCTTCCTGGGCAGTGGGTTCGGCGAGCTGGCGCCGTACGTCGTGATGGTCCTGGTGCTGCTGGCCCGGCCCTCCGGACTCTTCGGAATGAGGGAGCCCTCGCGTGTCTGACGTTTCTGCCGTGCCCGCCGTGCCCGCCGTGTCCGCCGAGCCGGGGCCGCGGCGCGCGCTGCCCGCCCTGCTGCGCCGCCGCCTCCCCGCCCTCGCCGCCGCGCTGGTGCTGCTGGCCCTCCCCTTCTACCTGGAGCGCTTCTGGCTCCAGGCCGGGCTGTTCGCCATGGCCGCCGGGATCGGGGCGATCGGCATCAACCTGCTGACCGGCGCGACCGGCCAGCTCTCCCTGGGCCACGCCTTCTTCCTCGCGGTCGGCGCCTACGGCTACTGCGTCCTGGCCGCCGACGGCGACGGCAGCGGCGGCGACCTGGTGGGCCTCGGCCTGCCGCCGGTCCTCGCCGCCGTCCTGGCCGTGGCCCTGGCCGGGGTGGCGGGCGGCCTGTTCAGCCCGATCGCCGGGCGCCTGCGCGGCGCGTACCTCGGCATCGCCACCCTGGCGCTGATCTTCATCGGCCAGCACGTGCTGCTCAACGCCCACGACCTGACCGGCGGCTTCAACGGCCGTTCCGTCCCCGTGCTGTCCGCCTTCGGGTTCTCCTTCGACGAGACGCCCACCGTCGTGGCGGGCGTGCCCTTCGGCAGCGCCGAGAAGCTCTGGTACGCCGGGCTGCTGCTCCTGGCCCTGGGCGCCTTCTTCGCCCGCGGCGTGCTGCGCGGGCGGCCCGGCCGGGCGTTGAACGCCATCCGCGACCACCGGATCGCCGCCGGCGTGATGGGGGTGCCGGTGGCCCGGTACCGGGCGGCGGTGTTCGTGCTGTCCTCCATGTACGCCGGGCTGGCCGGCGTCCTGCTGGCGCTGATCTTCCAGCACATGGTGCCCGGCTACTTCGGCATCGTGCTGTCCCTGGAGTACCTGGCCATCATCGTCATCGGCGGCCTGGGCACCGTCAACGGAGCCCTGGTCGGCGCGGCGTTCGTCTCGCTGATCCCGCAGATCCTCACCCGCTACGCCGAGTCGCTGCCCCTGGTCTCCGCCCCCGGCACCGGCGGCATCGCGCCCGGCGAGGCTTCCAGCTATCTGTACGGCGCCGCCGTGGTGGTGACCGTCCTCTTCCTGCCGGGTGGCCTGGCGCGCCTGCCGGCCACCCTCCGCGCCCGCAGACAGCGGCGCACGCCTGAAACCGCTTGAGGAACAGGGAGGTTCCCATGAACGACCGACGCATCCCCGGACCGCTCCGGCGCAGACCCGCCGCCGCGAGCCTGGCCGCCGTGGCCCTGGTGGCCCTTGCCGCCACCGCGTGCAGCGGCAAGGCCGAGGAGGAGGGCGGCGGTGGCGGCGGCGCGGACGGCGTGGCCACCGACATCGGCGTCAGCGACTCCACCATCACCCTGGGCGCCCTCACCGACATGACCGGCCCCTACGCCACCCTCGGCGCCAGCGTCACCCAGGCCCAGCAGCTGTGGGCCGATCAGACCAACGACGCCGGCGGCATCTGCGGCCGGGACGTGGAACTCGTGGTCCGCGACCACGGCTACGACGCCGAACAGGCCGTCTCCGCCTACAGCGAGACCAGCTCGCAGGTCCTGGCGTACTCGCAGTTCATCGGCTCGGCCTACGTCAACACCGTCCGCGAGCGCATCGACGGGCAGGACCAGGTCCTCGTGCTCCCGCAGGCGTGGTCCGCCGACCTGCTGGGCAGCGAGTACATCCAGATGGTCGGCTCCACCTACGACCTGGAGACCATCAACGCCATCGACTTCCTCGCCGAGGAGTTCGGCCTGGGCGAGGGCGACACCCTCGGCCACGTCTACTTCGAGGGCGCGTACGGCGAGAACGCCCTGGCCGGCTCCCGGCACGCCGCCGAGGAGCTGGGCCTGAGCGTGGCCGAGCAGCGCATCGCGCCCACGGACGAGGACATGACCGCGCAGGTCCGGGCGCTGGCCGGGGACGGCGTGGACGCCATCGTGGTCAGCGCGGGCCCGCGGCAGGCCGCCTCGGTCGCCGGGGTCGCCGCCGCGGCGGGCCTGGAGGTCCCGATCATCGGCAACAACTCGGCGTTCGCCCCGCAGCTCCTGGACACCGGCGCGGGCCCCGCTCTGCTGGCCAACTACTACGTCGCCTCGCCCGCCCTGCCCATCGGTGCGGAGGAGGGCACGCCGGCCGAGCTGTCGGCCGCCTACGCCGAGGCGTACCCCGACGACCAGCTCGACAACGGCGTGGCCGCCGGCTACAGCGCGATCTCCCTGCTCGGCCAGGCCCTTGAGGCGGCCTGCGAGGCGGAGGACCTGACGCGCGAGGGCGTGGCCCAGGCGATGCTGGCGATGACGGAGGCCGACAACGGCTTCGGCATCGCCCACGACTTCTCCGACCCCGCCGCCCCCTCCTCCACCGAGAGCTACATCCTCCGCCCCGACGCCGACACCCCCGGCGGCCTCACCGTCCTCGGCGACCCCTTCACCTCCCCCCTGACCGACTCCTACACCCGCGAGTAGCCGCCACCGGCTACGAGTGAGGGCCCGGCACCCCCAGGGTGCCGGGCCCTCGTGGGCTTCGTGGGCCTCAGGATTCGGCCGTCGCGCGGGATTCGCGGCGGTTGTCGCGGAAGGTGTGGACGCGGCGGGCCATGGCGAACAGGGGGATGACCGCGCCGAGGACCAACTGGAGGGAGCAGCCGGTCTGGAGCAGCAGTTCGCCGCTGGGGGCGTCCAGGGCCCACGCGGTCAGCAGGGCCATGCTCAGCACGATCCAGCACAGCATCGCCACCGCGAGCGTTCCGCGCGGCTTGGGGTACTCGACGCGGCTGACCATCAGCCAGGCCACGCCGAGGATCGCCAGCAGCGTCGGCGTGAACGGCAGCTCCAGCAGGACGATCGAGACGACCGTCAGCGCCCCGAAGGGGCTGGGCATGCCCTGGAAGACGCCGTCGGGCATCGTCACGCACGAGAAGCGGGCAAGCCGCAGCACCACCGCCAGCAGGACCGTGATCGCGGCCAGCGCGGACAGCGGCTCGTGGACGTCGCCCACGACCATCCCCCAGACCACCACGAAGTAGGCGGGGGCCAGCCCGAAGCTGATCAGGTCCGAGAGGTTGTCCAGCTCGGCGCCCATGGGGGAGCTGCGCAGCTTGCGCGCCACCAGGCCGTCGAAGAGGTCGAAGACCGAGGCCAGCAGCATCAGCAGAACGGCCGTGGCGGCGTTGTTCCGGACCATTCCGGCGTCGCCCTGGGCGGTCAGGTGGGGGATCAGCACGCCCGTGGTCGTGAAGTAGACGGCCAGGAAGCCGCAGGTGGCGTTCGAGAGGGTGAGCGTGTCGGCTATCGACAACCGCATCGACAGCGGAATGTCCTCGTCCGCCTCCTCGTCGTCCTCGGCCACCCAGGAGACGGTCCCCTTCCGGCCGGCGCGCCCGGTGTGCCCGGCCGTCCGCGCCGCCCGGGCGGAGGACTTCCGGTCAATCACGGTCAAGGCGTGTCACTCCCGCCGTGGTCCGCTCGCCGACGCCCACGGCCGGCTGAATGCCCTGGGGGAGGTAGACGTCCACGCGGGAGCCGAAGCGGATCAGCCCGACCCGGTCGCCCTGCTCGACCTTCGCGCCTGGCGGCACGTAGGGAACGATGCGGCGGGCCACCGCGCCGGCGATCTGCACCATCTCGACGTCGCCCAGCTCGGAGTCGAAGTGCCACACGACCCGCTCGTTCTGGTCGCTCTCCTTGTTGAACGCCGGGACGTAGCCGCCGGGGATGTGCGTGACGGAGGTCACCGTGCCGGCCACGGGCGCGCGGTTCACGTGGACGTTCAGCGGGCTCATGAAGATCGCGACCCGCGTGCGCCCGTCCTCCCACGGCATGATCGACTGAACGACGCCGTCCGCCGGGCAGATCACCCGGCCCCGCCCGATCTCGCGCTCCGGGTCGCGGAAGAACCACAGCATGCCCGCCGCCAGCGCAGTGGCCGGGACCGCAGCCGCCGCCCAGCGTCCTGAGCGACGGGCTCGCACCAGGCCGGCGGCGGCCACCGCCACGGTCGGCAGCAGCCACGGGGAGGCGCCACGGGCCAGCCGCACGCGGCCTCGACCTCCGGGTAGCGCGGTTGAGCGGTCGGGCATGGGACCTTACCTTTGTGAGCGGGGGAAGCCGCCCCGTCCTAGAGCGGTGCGACTGCCTCGATGCTATAGGGAGCGGGCCGCAACTCGGCAAGGCAGCAGCCCGTTCGGCCCTCAACTCCCGGCTGCCGCGCCAGCGTCGGGAGCCGCCGCCCCGCCCGGGACCCCCGCCGCCGGGGAGGGCGCGAAACGCACCCGCAGTTCCCGTTTCAGCACCTTCAGGCTCGGCCCAAGCGGCAGCGCGTCCACGAATTCCACCCGCCGCGGGTACTTGTGCCGCCCCAGCCGCTCCCGGGCCCACTCGATCAGCCGCTCCGCCTCCTCCGGGCCTGCCCCGCGCACCCGCGGCACGACCACCGCGCAGATCTCCTCGCCCCGCTCCTCGTCCGGCAGCCCGATCACGGCGGCCTCGGCGATGTCCGGGTGCCCGGCCAGGACGTTCTCCACCTCGGCCGGGTAGACGTTGAACCCGCCGCGGATGATCACGTCCTTGACCCGGTCCACGATCCGCAGGAAGCCCTCCTCGTCCTTCACGCCCAGGTCCCCCGTGCGGAACCAGCCGTCGACCAGCACCTCCGCCGTCTCCTCGGGAAGCCCCAGGTAGCCGAGGAAGACGTTCGGCCCGCGCACCACGACCTCGCCGCGCTCCCCGGCCGGGAGCAGCCGGATGCGGCCACGCTCGGCCGGGTCCGCGATCTCCGCCTCCACGCCCCACACCGGGTGCCCCACGGTCCCGGGCCGCGAGCCGAACGCCGCCTGGTTCACGGTCGCCGTCGGCGAGGTCTCCGAGAGGCCGTAGCCCTCGTAGACGGTGGTGCCGAACGCCTCCTGGAAGCGTTCGAGGACCGGCTCGGGCAGCGAGGCCCCGCCGGAGATCCCGCGCCGCAGCGCCGGGAGCTCCTCCGCGTCCGCCGCGGCCCTGGCCAGCGCCACGTACATGGTGGGAACGCCCAGGAAGACCGTGGCGCCCTCGCGCACCATCAGCCGGATCGCCTCCGCCGCGTCGAAGCGCCGCTGGAGCACCAGCCGGGCGCCCACCCGGAACGCCGCGTTCATCGCGCAGGTCTGGGCGTAGGCGTGGAAGAGGGGGAGCGCGCCCACCACCACGTCGTCCGGGCCCAGGCCGTGCGTGTCGAAGGCGGTGGTCGTGACGTTCATCACCAGGTTCAGCTGGCTGAGCACCGCGCCCTTGGGGCGGCCGGTCGTTCCGCTCGTGTAGATGATCACCGCCGGGTCCAGCGGCTCGCGCGGGACCCAGCCCTCGGCCGGGCGGCTCTCGCGGGCCAGGGTGTCCAGCCCTGCGGGCACGTCGTCGCCCGTGTCCGCGGCCACGGCGAGCTGCACCCCCGCCTGCCCCGCGGCGCCCGCCGCCGTCTCGGCCAGGCCGGCCGTGGCCACCAGGGCCTTCGCCCCGCAGTCGCGCAGCACGAACGCGATCTCGCCGGGCGTCAGCAGCAGGTGCACGGGCACCACCACGGCCCCGGTCGCCAGGATCGCGTAGTAGAGGCGCGGAAAGGAGGCCGTGTTCGGCGCCATCAGCGCGACCCGGTCGCCCGGGGCCACGCCCAGCTCCCGCAGGGCCCCGGCGTAGGCCAGCGCCTCCCGCCACAGCCGGCCGTAGGTGATCCGTCCCCCCTCCTCGACCACGGCCACCGCGTCGGGGTGACGCCGGGCGGATTCGGCCAGCACACAGGCCAGGGACAGCACCATGGACGCACTCCGTCGGCTTGGGGTCGGCTGGGATTGACCGTTCGCCTTACCGGATCACGCGCGGCCCCGGCCCGGCGACCGGGCGGAACGCGGCCGGTGCGGATTCCCATCGCGCCGGGCCCGGCGTTGTGCCCGCGCCCAGTCGCCGCGGCGCTCACGGGCCGTGTCCGGTCCGCGCTCTCCCCCTCGGGCGCCTCCCGGCTTAGCATGGGCGGCCCTGGACCCGAGGAGCCCGAGGAGGCAGCCATGGCGGCGGAGGCCCCCGCGCAGTCCGCGGACCTGTTCGTCCGCGCCTGCGGCCGGCTGCTGCGGCGCGGCAACGAGTTCACCGACTCCGTGACCCAGGCGATCCGCGCCGAGGTCCCCTACTACGGCGACCCGCTGCTGGCCCCGCCTGACCTGGACCGGCTGGTGCACCGCGGCTCCACGCTGGGCCTGGAGACGCACATCGACCCGGCGCGGATCACGGACGTGGAGCTGTTCACCCGCGAGCTGGGCCTGCGCATCGCCGAGCGCAACCGCAGCGTGGACGAGGTGCTGGCCGCCTACCGGGCGGCGGCCTCCGCGTTCTGGCGCGGGATCGTGCGCACGGTGGAACGCGAGCGGCTCGGCGACGTCCACGACCTGGTGCACGTCGCGGACTGGGTGTGGAAGTCCGTGGACCGCGACTCCGGCATGATCGTGGACGCCTACCGGCAGATCGCCGCGGACGGCGCGACCCGCAGCGCCGAACGCCTGCGCGTGATCGTCGCCGCGCTCCTCGAACCGGACGTCTCCCCGGTCTTCGCCCGCGACTGCGCCGCGCTGCTCGACCTGCCGGCGGAGGGCCGTTACGCCGTGGTTCTGGCCGTCACCGGCCGCCCGAGCGGCCACCCGGGCTGGCACCCGCAGATCCCCGGCATCCCGCTGCTGCACCACGCGCGCGGCGGCCAGGACATCTACATCGCCGTCCTCGGCGACCGCTCCATCGACGCGCTCGTGGCCGGGCTCTCCCCGGACCGCGGCGTCCGCGTCGGCATCAGCCCGGTCGTTCAGGGCCTGGCCGGCCTCGCCCACGGCCGCGACCTGGCGGAGCTGGCGCTGCGCACCTGCCGCGCGGACGGCGAGATCGCGCGTCTGGACGCGCGGCTGCCGCAGGGCCTGCTCGTCTCGCGCCCCGACCTCTCCGCGGAGCTGGCCACCCGCGCGCTGCGGCCGGTCCTGGCGCTGGAGCCGGCCGACCGCGACCTGCTGCTGGACACGGTGCGCTGCTGGATCGACCAGGGCGGCTCGGCGCTGCGGACCGGGCAGCGCCTCTTCTGCCACCGCAACACCGTCCTCAACCGCCTGCGCCGCTTCGAGGCCACGACCGGCCTGGACCTCTCCCGCCCCCGCGACCTGGTGGCGGTGACGCTGGCCCTGGACACGTACCGGCTCCTGGGCCCCGCGTCCTTCCTGGCGGGGCCGCGCGAGCTGCCCTGAACGCCCCTGGCCGGCGTGCCGAGCGCCCGCTCGGCCCGTCCTGCCGCGCCTTCACGCCCCCTGGGCCGCCAGGGCGCCCAGGATCAGCGGGGCGTCGCGCCGCCGTGCGGCGATCAGCACGGCCCGCTCGCCGTCCTCGCACTCGATGACCACCCCGTCGTAGCGGTACGCGCTCGCCCAGCCGTCCGGGTCCCTGGGCCCGAACGCCCGCACCCGCCGGACGGTCAGGGTCTCCGGGATGTCCCTGCGGGAGAAGTGGCCCGTGGGGTCGGGCGTGGCCGACGGGCGTCCCTCGCCCACCACCAGGTGGCCCCAGCCCGCCACGCTGTAGGGAACGTCCCCGCTGACGGTCGCGGGGAGGCAGCGCCGTTCCGTGGGGGTGACCGCGCGCACGTCGCCGGTGTCGGCCGCCGCCCTCAGCCGCCGGAGCACCAGCCACGCGCTCAACAGGCCCAGCAGCGCCCCCACGGGCACGCCCGCGGCCATGGCCAGGAACGCCACGGCCAGGCCCGGCCCGGCCATGGCGGCGACGAAGCCGGCGAGGCCCGCGACGATCGCCGTCACCAGCAGCCCGGTCATCAGCGGGGCGGCGACCCGCTCGGCGGTGGGCCATCGGCAGCGGATCCACCAGGCCATCCACAGCACGCAGGGCGCCAGGGGGAGCACCAGCAGGGCCAGGGAGGCCGGCAGCCGCCAGTCGTCGGCGGGGGAGGCGTGGGTCTCCTGCGTGGCGCCGCCGAAGGCCACGGTGCGGATCTCGCCGCGCCAGTGCGTCACCGTCACCCGGTCCCCGACGCTCAGCAGCGCGTACACCGGCTCCTCGTCGTCCAGGCGCACGCGGCGGGTGGCCTCCGTCCCGTCCTCGGCGAGCGTGAGCCAGTACCGGACGCTCCTGCCGCGGGGCTGCTCGTCCATGCCGCGCACGGTCGCGGGGGTCGTTCGGGCGCAGTCCCCGGAGGGTGCGTCCGCGGCCGGGCAGGCGGGCGCGCGGGCGTACTCCCGCGCCTGCGCGAGCTGGGCCGGGACGACGGCGAGCAGGAGCACGCCGCACAGCAGGAGGAGGAACGCGCCGACGGCCGCGGGGGCGGCGGCCGTTCGCGTGCGGGGTCCCGGTGGGGTCCCGTCCGTCATCGCGCCGCCTCCCTCCCGTTGCCCGTGATCGGGCCGCGGCCGTTCGCTTTCCCTCCGCATTCTGCCCGTTTGTCCTTCACGTCTGATCGCCGGGGGCCCGGTCGGTGGGGACAGCGCCCTCTGGACCCAGGGAACAGGATGAGTAGTCTGATCATCGCTTTCACGTGGCGAGAGGGGACCGCGGTGATCGTCAACACCGACCGGGGAGCCGTGCGCGGCGAGCGCGTGGGCAACGGCCCCGCCGTCTTCCGCGGCATCCCTTACGCGGCGCCGCCTGAGGGGCCGTTGCGCTTCCGCGCGCCCCGGCCGGCCGCGCGCTGGGACGGGGTCCGGGACGCCCTGGCGTTCTCCCCGGTCGCCCCGCAGCCGACGTACCCGGGCTGGCGCGTGCCGCGCGCCTGGTCGCCCGGCGACGGCTCCGACTACCTGTCGGTCAACGTCTGGACCCCCGAGCCGCCCGTCGCGGCCCGCGCCGGCCTGCCCGTCATGGTCTGGATCCACGGCGGCGCGTACCGCAGGGGCAGCTCCCGCGTCCCCCTCTACGACGGCACCCGCCTCGCTCGCGAGGGTGTCGTCGTGGTCTCCCTCAACTACCGCCTCGGCTATGAGGGGTTCGGCTGGGTGGACGACGCCCCGGCCAACCGCGGCATCCTCGACCAGATCGCCGCGCTGCGCTGGGTCCAGGACAACATCGCGGGCTTCGGCGGCAATCCGCGCGACGTCACCGTCTTCGCCGAGTCGGCGGGCGCCGGCTGCCTGGCGACGCTGCTCGTCGCGCCGCCCGCGCGGGACCTGTTCCGGCGGGCGGTGGTCCAGAGCATGCCCGAGTTCTACCCGGGCGAGGAGCAGGCCCGGCGCATCGCCGCCCTGACCACCGCCGAACTCGGCGTCCCGCCCACGGCCGACGCCCTGGCCGCCGTGCCGCCCGAGCGCTTCCACCGCGCCGAGTCCGCCCCGGTCGTCTCGATGCTCACCGACCCCGGCTCCTGGGAGACCCCCACCCTCGTCCCCTACGGGCCCGTCCGGGACGGCGTCCTCCTCGACGCGGTGCCCTGGCGCGCGCTCGCCACGGGCGCGGCCCGGGACGTGGAGGTGATCTTCGGCTTCAACCGCGACGAGTTCACGCTCTTCGCCACCGACACGCTGCTGGGGGCGGACCCGGCACAGACGGCCGCCTTCGCCCGCCTCCCCTCCGGCGCCCCGGCCGCGTACCGGGCCGCGGAGCCCAAGCTCGCGGACGCGGAGGTGAACCTGCGCATCATGTCCGACCTCGTCTTCCGCGCCCCGGCCCAGTGGTCCGCCGAGGCCCACGCCACGACCGGCGGCCGGACGTTCCTCTACGAACTCACCTGGGACCGCACCCCCTTGGGCGCCGGCCACGCCGTGGACCTCCCCCTGGTCTTCGGCAACACGGACGACCCCACCGCCCGCATACTCCTCGGCGACACCCCCGACCCCGGCTTCGGGCCCCTCTCCGCCCGGATGCGCACCGCCTGGACCACCTTCGCCACCACCGGCGACCCCGGCTGGCCCCCCTACGGCCCCGACACCCGCCTCACCCGCGTCTGGGACACACCCCCCTCGGTCACCCCGGACCCGGAGGCGGCGGCCCGCATCATCTGGGAGGGGCATCCTTACCGGTGAGGCCGCTGGCCTCCGCTTCCCGGGACCGCGCGTTGACCGCACGTGTCGCGGCGCTCGCGTCCGAAGACACGGCAGCGAGCTTCGACCGTTGGCAGGCCGGAGGAGCCATGTACCACTCGCAGTGGAAGACCCGCCGCAAGAAGACGACGGTCGTGGTCGACGAGGAGGACCTCGCGCTGATCAAGGGGGCGGCGGCGCGGGAGGGACGGGCGGAGTCGGAGTACTTCCGGGAGGCGTTGCACCTCGTGGCCCTGCGTACCCGGCGCTGGAACGAGGACTGGGACATCCCCCGCCTGGACTTCGGCGGTCCGGTCGCCGCCGAGGACATCGACCGGGCGGTCTCGGACGGCGTGGCGGACGCGGGATGACCGGCGTCGAGGACCTGCGGGCCGCCCTCGCCCTCCTGGCACCGGCGGCTCTGCCCACGTTCGACGCCGAGCGTGCCGTTGCTCTTCGCCATGCTCACGAGCAGGTGAGCGCCGCGCCGGTGCGCCGCTTCGTCGGTCAGTGGGCTGTGTTTGTGGCGATCGAGCGTCAGCCGGGTCGCGCGGTACGCCTGCGCACGCTGGAAGTACGCGCCGCCGAAACCAGCGACTTGACCGAGGCCCGCGCCATCGCCGCCGAGATCGGCGGCATCATCGACGCGGCGGTTGCCGAGGCCAGCATCGGGCGCGGGCAGATCGCGTGGGGAGTCGCTGGGAACAGTGGCGCTGGGGGTGCGCGTCACCACGCCGGACGGCCGGACTCCAGATAGCACGGCACGCCCGCCGCGAGCGCCCCCAGGGTCCGGGCAACGCGCCCCCGGATGCGGGTGCGTACGGCGGCTACCGCGTCCTCGGGCCGGAAGAAGGCGCACGCCGACAGTTCGGGGTCGCGTGGTCGCAGTCCGGCCGCGTCCCCCGGGTCCAGGGTGCCGCCGTCGAAGACCATCACGATCTGGTCGTCCCATGGCCCGTGGGGCGGGTCCCAGTCCACGGACACGAGCCCGTGGAGCTCCGGCCGGATTCCCAGCTCTTCGAGCAACTCGCGTCGGGCCGCGTCCAAAGGCGATTCGTTCGCCTCGACCATGCCGCCCGGCAGGTCCCAGCCTTCCTTGTAGGTGGGATTGACCAGGAGGATCTTCCCGTCGGGGTCTCGCAGAACGACATCCGCCGCCACGCGCTTCCGGGCCTGCTTGGCGTTTCCCTCGGCAAGATGTGCCCACTCGGCCGTGCCCGGCCGAGGACGCCTTGTCGCGGACCGCTCCTCACCCAACTGCGGTCCCTGCTCCCGGGCTTCGTGCCGCCCAGGCTCGCAGCGAGAGCTGTCGTTGGCGCTCACAGGGCGTAGGGGTCCGCGCCGACGGCCGTGTCGATGGCGTCGAGGGTGTCGCGGAGCCTGGACGGCGCGCCGGGAAGCGCCTTGCCCGTACGGGCGACGCCGCCCAGGAGGTTGAGTGCTCGCACGGAGGTGATCTCCGGAGCGACCGGGACGATGGCCTCTGCCACCTCCTCCGCCTCCCGCCAGGCGCCGCCCTGTAGGTAGGAGCCCAGCAACCGGGCCGAGTACAGGCTCTTGTAGCCCACCGAAGGGTGCCCCTGGGAGTGGAGCAGCAGCGGGATGGCCCGCCGCCAGTCACCAGTCTTGTGAAGCTCGCAGGCTTCGTGCCCGTCGATCTCCGGAGCGGTGATCCACCAGGTCCACGCCGGGTCGTCGGCCCTGGCGCTCTCGCCGAGCAACGATCGCGCCCGGTTGAAGGCGGCGGCCCCCTGCTTGCTCTGCCCCAACGCATACAGTCCCCGGCCCTCCCGGGTGTGGAAGATGGCCTCGACGCGCGGTGAAAGGCGCCGCCCTTCCAGAAGAGCCCGGGCGGCGGACACTTCCTCGCGGGGCCGCCCGAGCCACCCGGCGTGCATGCCCATGTTCTGCAGGATCAGCAGCTCGATCGATCGGTCCCCGGACAGGCGGGCCAGGAACAGCGCCCGCTGGTTGAAGCGTTCGGCGGCCTCATGCTCCTCCGCGTCGAACAGCGCCCAGCCCGCGATCTCGGCCAGCTCTGCTGCGGCAGCCTGGATGTCCCGCTCGTATCGAGGATCGGGAACGCCTTTGCCGAGCCGCCGGTTGACGACCTTGAACGCGCGTGCCGCAAGGTCAGCGATGGGGAGGCCGTTGAGGGCGTTGTCGAGTGCGATCAGCGTGCGCGAGGTCTCGCGGATGGATTCCGCGAACGCGTCGCCGCGCTCGTCGTTCAGCTCGGGGAGCGGGTTGTCGGCGGCCGTGGGCGCGGATTCCCACGGCCGGGGGGGCAGGCCCAGCATCTCGCCGGGGATGCCGAGGCCGTCCGCGATCCGCTCGATGACGTGCTCGCGGCGGATGCCGCGTGCGCCGTGGATCACGTCGCTGATACGCGAGGGCGAGATCCTGCCGATCGCGGCGGCCATGGCGGTCAGGCTCGTGCCGCTGCGGCGGTTCACCAGCCGGAAGATCTCCCCGAAGTCCCGCACGGCGCAGGCCCGCCGCATCGCGTCGCTGCGCAGCAGGGCGTCGGGGATGGTCAGCGGGTATCCGCCGCGCCGGGCCTCGCGTTCGTCCATGGGCCACCTGACGGGAGTGGGGCGGGGGTTCTTTCCAGAGTAGCCCCGCCCCGGCCTGCTGGGATTCCCCAAGGGACCCGCTGGAGAACCCCGTTGGGCCCCTGGTCGGACGGGCCGTGGCGGCACGCTCGGGGCATGGACACGAGCAGCGAGGATCACACGGACGTGGGAGCGCTGGTGCGGGACGAGGCCACCGGGCGGCGGGGCCTCTACATGGGAACGAGCGGGCCCTACGCCATGCTGCGGCCCCTGGGTGGGGGCCGGGAGTGGGAGGTGCGGCCGGAGGACGTGCGGGCGGAGGTGTCGGTGTATCCGCACGTCGCGGACGTGGCTCGGGCGCGGGGCGCGCTGCGGATGCACGTGGCGGAGTGCGGGGAGTGCGCGCCGGGAGAGCCGTGTGCCCTGGGGCGTTCCCTGCGCCTGGCCTGCGAGGAGGCACGGTGACCCGGGCGGTCCTGGGGGTGACGGTGGACCCGGGGACGGTACGGCTGGGCGATCAACTGCTGGTCGGCGGCCAGGTGTTCACCGTCCGCGACATGACGGCCCTGCCGCGCGGCGGGCGCCGCCTCGACTTCCACGACGGCACGTCCTTCACGATGCGCCCGACGACGGTCCTGTACGCGATGCGCGCCGTGGACCCGCGCCTTCCGGCGCGCCGGGTGCGCTGAAACGCGCGCCCCCTGCTTCTGCGCGCCGGTTCGCGCGGCGGCAGGGGGCGGGCAGCCATGCGGCGCCGGACGAGAACAGTGAGTGAGAGGAGACGAGGGAGTGACGGACAGCATCGGGGCCTTAGGCGTTGAGCGGCCCGCGACGGAGTTCCTGTGGCTGGACCTGACGCGCAAGTGCCAACTCGCTTGCGTGCACTGCTACAACGCGTCCGGGCCGGAGGGCACGCACGGCACGATGACGCGCGAGGACTGGGTCGATGTGCTGGACCAGGCCGTTGCCTGCGGTGTGCGCGATGTCCAGCTCATTGGCGGGGAGCCGACCATGCATCCCGACGCCTTGGAACTGGCCGGTCATGCACTCGCCCTCGGCCTGGGGGTCGAGATCTTCAGCAACTTGGTGCGCGTCACGGACGAGTGGTGGGCGCTCTTCCAGCGCGAGGGGGTCACGCTCGCCACGTCGTACTACTCGGCCGAGGCCGGCGAGCACGACGCGATGACCCGGCGCCGCAGCCACGCCAGGACCAGGGCGAACATCGAGAGGGCCGTGGGGCTCGGCATTCCCTTGCGCGTGGGGATCATCGGCGACAGCCGGCGGACCATCGACGCGGCCCGGCGGGACCTCGAAGCCCTGGGCATCACCCGAATCGGTGTCGATCACATCCGGGCCTTCGGCCGAGGCGCGCGTGAGCAGGCCCCGGACGCCGCCGGCCTGTGCGGGCAGTGCGGGACGGGAAGGGCTTGTGTCGGCCCGGAGGGTGAAGTGAGTCCCTGTGTCTTCAGCGGCTGGATGGGGGTCGGCAACGTCCAGGACGCCGCCCTTGCCGATATCCTCGGCGGCGCTGCCATGGCCCAGGCCAACGCCACCATCCGCAGCGCGGTGGGAGCAGAGAGGGCCTGCCGACCGGACAAGCAAGACTGTGCGCCGAAGAACAACTGTCGCCCCAAGGAGCCCTGCCAGCCGGATCAGGCGTGCCGGCCTCGATGTGGGCCCAACACGGAGTGCGGGCCGGGCTACCCCAGCAACGAGTGCGACCCGAAGAGATGAGGACCATGGCAGGTGACCTTCCGGGCCCCGACTTCTGGGCACTGATCCGTCCGCACACAGGAGAGGTGACTGACGTCCGGCCGACGGAGTATCGCTCGGACCTCACAGCCGCCGTTGAGTGCGAGACGGGGAGGTTTTTCGTCAAGGCAATGAGGAATCGCCCCGGAGGACGGCGCGACCAGATGCTCCGGGAGAGGTCGATCAATCCCTTCGTGCGGCCAATCGCCCCGGCCCTGCTATGGGCGGCGGAGGACGAGGATTGGATCGTCCTCGGGTTCGAGTTCGTGCGGGCGCGGAAGGCTGAATTCCATCCGGACTCGCCGGACCTGCCGGCCGTCGTGGCACTTCTCAATCGCATCGGTGAGATGGCGCTGCCGGAGGTTGCCCACGACTGGCGTGAGTCTCGATGGGACCGCTTTGCCGATGAGGGAGCGCCTTCGCTGTTCAGGGGGGACGCGCTCCTGCACGCGGATATCAATCCCAGCAACCTGCTCGTCGGGAGTCACGGGATGTGGGCCGTGGACTGGGCGTGGCCCACTCGGGGCGCCGCGTTCATCGATCCGGCCATGCTGGTGGTGCAGTTGATCTCGGCCGGGCACAGTGCCGAGAGCGCGGAGGCTTGGACAGCCGGCTGCAAGGCGTGGGCGAACGCGGATCCGAAGGCCATTGATGCCTTCGCTGTGGCCACTGTGCGCATGTGGCGGGAAGTGGCTGATCGCTGGCCGGACGGCTCGTGGACCCGCGTCATCGTCTCTGCGGCGGAGGCGTGGGCCGCCCATCGTGGTGTCGTGGTCGCCTGAGCGGATGGTGAGGCGGTGTGCTCCGGCGGGTGGCCCCGCCGGAGCACTAGTCACTGGTCCCGGTACCGCACCGGCAGGATCGTCAGCAGGGTTGCGCACAGGGCCCAGGCCGTGAAGACCGTCCAGGCGCCCGTCGGGGTCCAGGGGTAGGGGACGGGGTGGGGGGTGAGTTGGGTGAGGCGTTCGAGGGCGGTGGAGGGGAAGGTGTGGGAGGCCACGGCGGACCAGTAGCGGTCGGGGCCGAAGAAGGAGGGGAGCAGGAGGAGGAGGGAGGCGACGGCGATGACGCTGGTGGCGGGGTGGCGCAGGAGGGTGGCCAGGGCCGCGCCGGTGAGGGCGCAGACGGGGGTGATGAGGGCGGAGGCGAGGAGGGCGCGGGGGGCGCCGGGGTGGGTGAGGGGGATGTGCTGGTCGTGGGCGGAGAGGATGGCCTGGGTGATGAGGAAGGAGGCCGGGGCCAGGAACGCGCCGAGGGCGGTGGAGACGGCCGCGAGGACCGCGGCCTTGGCGGCCATCACGGAGCGGCGGGCGGGGACGGCCGCGAAGGTGACGCGGTTCAGGCCGGTGCTGTACTCGCCCGCGACGGCCATCGCGCCGATGCTGCCGGCCGCGAGCATCAGGCAGATCTCGGCGGAGTGGCTGTAGGGGCCGCGGTACGCGCCGAGGAGAATGCCGGGCCCCGGGTCCGGGGTCCAGTGGCGGGAGAGGTCCCAGGTGTCGGCGGCGGTGAAGCCGAGGACGAGCACGGCCGTGACCGCCAGGGCCCAGGTCAGGGAGGGCAGGGTCCGGAGCTTGAGCCACTCGGCGGCCAGGAGGTCGCGGAAGCGGGCCGCCGGCTCGGGGAAGGCGGAGGTAAAGGGGAGGGCGGTCATCGGGCGCCCCCCGCGCGGTACTCGGCGCGGCCGGCCGTGCGTTCCATGTACGCCTCCTCCAACGATGCGGTGCGGGCGGTCAGTTCGTGCAGGGGGATGCCGTGGCGGTGGGCGAGGTCGCCGACGCGGGCGGCGTCCAGGCCGGTGACGGTGAGGAGCGAGCCGTCGCCGGAGGAACCGGAGAGGACGGAGGCCCCGGCGTCGGCCAGCAGCGGGGCGAGCTCGGCGGCGCGCGGGCTGCGCACGGCCACGCCGCCGCGCGCGGAGCGGGCCGCGAAGGCGGCCAGGCTCTCGGCGGCGATCAGCTCGCCCCGGCCGACGACCACCAGCTGATCGGCCGTGTTCTCCATCTCGGTCATCAAGTGGCTGGAGACGAACACGGTCCGCCCCTCCGCGGCCAGCCGCCGGAACAGTCCGCGCACCCACAGCACGCCCTCCGGGTCGAGGCCGTTGAGGGGCTCGTCGAAGAGGAGGACCGGCGGGTCGCCCAGCAGCGCGGCGGCGATGCCCAGGCGCTGCTTCATCCCCAGCGAGAAGCCCCGGACGCGGCGGTCGGCGGCGGAGGTCAGCCCGGCCTCGGCCAGCACCTCGGCCACCCGCGCGGGCGGGATGCGGTTCGAGCGGGCCAGCGCGGCCAGGTGGGCGCGGGCGGTCCGGCCGCCGTGCACGTCGTGCGCGTCCAGCAGCGCGCCCACGTGCCGCAGGCCGCGCGGCCGGTCGCGGAAGGGGCGGCCGTTCACCGTGGCCGAGCCGGAGGTGGGGATGTTCAGGCCCAGGATGATCCGCAGGGTGGTGCTCTTGCCCGCGCCGTTGGGCCCGAGGAAGCCGGTGACATGGCCGGGGCGCACCGTGAAGGTCAGGCCGCTGACGGCCGGGGTGCGGCCGTAGCGCTTGGTCAGGTCGGTCACTTCGATCACGGGGACAACGCTGCCGGTGGCGGCCCGTCGCGGGCATCGGACCGCCGCTGACACTTCCGGGCGCGCCGTGTCGACCGGGGGTGTACGACCCAGGTCTGATTCCGGCCGAAACGTGTCCGGTTACGATCGGCGCATGTCCGTCTCGCCGCCTCCGCCGCTGCTCAGGCGGGTGTCGCCCGGCGCCTGGACGGCGCTGGCCTGGCTCGGCGGGACGACCCTGACGTTCTTGGCGCGGGTGCGGCTGCCGGGGGAGCAGATGCCCGCCGACTTCCCCGCCGAGTACCTCTACCGCTGGGACGGGCTGACCATCCTCACGCTGGCCACCGGCCTCGCGCTGGGCGGCAGCCGCCTGCTGCGCCGCCGTCCGCTGACCGGCCTCGGACTCGTGCTGCTCGGCTCCGCCGTCGCCTCCACCACGCTGAGCGTGGCCGAAATCCCGCTGCTCCAGTTCGTGGCGGCGGACGTGGCGGTGGGCTTCATCGCGGCCGGACGCCCGCGCCGGACCGGGGCCGCCGCGCTGCTGATGGCCCTGGGCACGCTGGCCGGCTATCTGGCCGCCCGCCTGCTGATGGGCTGGACCGTGGGCACCTCCACCGAGCTGACCGTGGCGCTGACCGCCGTCGTGGCCTGGTTCATGGGGAACGCCACGCACGAGGCGCGGGCCCACGCCGAGGAGGTGCGGGCCCGGGCGGCGGAGCAGGCCGTCAGCGAGGAACGGCTGCGGATGGCACGGGAGTTGCACGACGTGGTCGCCCACACCATGGGCATCGTCGCCCTCCAGGCCGGGGCGGCGCGGCGGGTGATCGACACCCAGCCGGAACGGGCCAGGCAGGCGCTCGGCGAGGTGGAGGCCGCCAGCCGCGAGACGCTCTCGGGGCTGCGGCGGATGCTGGGGGCGCTGCGCCGGGCGCAGCCGCAGCCGCAGCCGCACCCGCACGCGCATGCGCACGCGCCGGCACCGGGGGAGGACATGCCGGGCCTGGCGGACGTGGAGCGGCTGGCGGCGGCGACCACGGCGGCGGGCGTGCGCGTGGAGGTGCGCTGGGAGGGGGAACGCCGGCCGCTGCCGCCGGAGATCGACCTGTCGGCGTTCCGGATCATCCAGGAGTCGGTCACCAACGTCGTGCGGCACGCGGGCACGGGCTCCTGCGCGGTGACGGTCGCCTGCCGGGAGGAGGAGCTGACCATCGAGGTGGTGGACGGCGGGCGCGGGCCCGGCGGGGCGCCGGACACCGGCTACGGGCTGGTCGGGATGCGGGAGCGGGTGGCGCTGCTGCGCGGGGAGTTCTCGGCGGGGCCCGGGCCCGGCGGCGGCTTCCGGGTGGCGGCGCGGCTGCCCGTTCCGGCGGGGGCCGGAGCGTGAGCGGGCCCGCCACGGTGCGGGTGGTGCTCGCGGACGACCAGCCGCTGGTGCGGACCGCGCTCCAGATGGTGATCACCGACGCGCCGGACATCGAGGTCGTCGGGGAGGCGGGGGACGGCGCCGAGGCGGTGCGGCTGGCGGAGGCGGAACGGCCCGACGTGGTCGTCATGGACATCCGGATGCCGGGCCTGGACGGGATCGAGGCGACGCGGCGGATCACGGAGGCGGGGACCGCGCGCGTGGTGATGCTGACGACCTTCGACGACGACGACTACGTGTACGGGGCGCTGCGCGCGGGGGCGTCCGGCTTCCTGGTGAAGGACCTGGCGCTGGACGACATCCTCGCGGCGGTCCGGGTGGTGGCCGCGGGGGACGCGCTGATCGCGCCCAGCGTCACCCGCCGCCTGATCGCGGAATTCGCCGCCCGCCCGGCGGCGGGCCCCGGCACGGCCCCGCGCGGCGGCCGGGGCCCGGCGGGCATCACCGACCGGGAACGCGAGGTGCTGACGCTCGTGAGCCGCGGCCTGTCCAACCCCGAGATCGCCGCGGAGCTGGTCATCTCCGTGGCCACGGTCAAGACCTACGTGACCCGCCTGCTCGCCAAGCTCCACGCCCGCGACCGGGTGCACCTGGTCATTCTGGCGTACGAGACGGGCCTGGCCGGCCCGGCCTGAGGCCCCGTGCGGGGTGCTTTCGCGGCGGGGCCGGCCGCCCTGCGGACGCTTGCGGCAACGCGCGGCGTGGGCATTCTGCCGGGGCATGCGCCGCGGGCGCGCGCTCCCGGCGGCGCTGAGGCGCAGCCGGAAGGCAGCGGGGCCGCGCCGCCCGGCGCAGCCCCTTGCGCCAGCGGGTCCCCGCCTGGCGCGGCCTTGCGTTTCCGGCGTGGGTTCCGCGCGGCGCGGCCCGCCGCAGCCGGCTGGCGGCAAGGCGCGCCGTGGGCGTTGCGCCGGGGCACGCACCGCGAGCGCGAGCGCCGCCCGGGCGGCGACCCGGCGCAGCCGAAAGCGCCGGGCGGCCCCGCGCAGCCGGGAGTCCCGGCGCGGCAGCGCCGCGCGTGCGGAGCGCGCCGCGGTACGGCCAAGCGCGCCGCAGGCGTGATGCACCCCGGCCCCGCGGCGATGGGCCGCGGTGGCCGGGGGCGTTGAGGGGAACGGCCCGCCCGGGGCCCGGCGGGGAAGGGCCGGGAGCCCCGGGCGCGCGATCAGGGGTCAGCGGTCAGCGGAGCTTGTACTCCTCCAGGAGGCGGCGGCCGACGATCATCTTCTGGATCTCGGCCGTGCCCTCACCGATCAGCAGCATCGGGGCCTCGCGGTAGAGGCGCTCGATCTCGTACTCCTTGGAGAAGCCGTAGCCGCCGTGGATGCGGAAGGAGTCCTCCACGACCTCCTTGCAGAACTCCGAGGCCAGGTACTTGGCCATGCCCGCCTCCAGGTCGTTGCGCTGCCCGGAGTCCTTCAGGCGGGCGGCCTTGACCATCATGGCGTGCGCGGCCTCGACCTTGGTGGCCATCTCCGCGAGCTTGAACTGGATCGCCTGGTGCTGCGCGATCGGCTTGCCGAAGGTCTGGCGCTGCTGGGCGTAGGTGATGCCCAGCTCGAAGGCGCGCTGCGCGACGCCGCAGCCGCGTGCGGCCACGTTGACGCGGCCGACCTCGACGCCGTCCATCATCTGGTAGAAGCCGCGGCCGGTCCTCCCTCCGAGGACCCGGTCGGCCGGCAGGCGCAGGCCGTCCATGATCAGCTCGGTGGTGTCGACGCCCTTGTACCCCATCTTGTCGATCTTGCCGGGGATCGTCAGGCCCGGGCGGACCTCGCCGAAGCCCGGCTCCTTCTCGACGAGGAAGGTCGTCAGCGACTTGTGCGGCGCGCTGCCCTCGGGCAGGCCCTCGTCGGTGCGGACCAGGACCGCGACCAGGGTGGAGGAGCCGCCGTTGGTCAGCCACATCTTCTGGCCGGTGAGGACGAACTCCTCGCCGTCCCGCACGGCCTTGGAGGAGATCGCGGAGACGTCCGAGCCCAGGCCCGGCTCCGACATGGAGAACGCCCCGCGCACCTCGCCGGCCGCCATCCGCGGCAGGTACTCGTCCCGCTGCTCCTGCGTGCCGTGCTGGAGCAGCAGGTAGGCCACGATGAAGTGGGTGTTGATGATGCCCGAGACGCTCATCCAGCCGCGGGCTATCTCCTCCACGCACAGGGCGTACGTCAGCAGGGACTCGCCCAGCCCGCCGTACTCCTCGGGGATCATCAGCCCGAAGATGCCCAGGTCCTTGAGGCCCTCCACGATCTCCGTGGGGTACTCGTCCCGGTGCTCCAGCTCCGTGGCGACCGGGATGATCTCCTTGTCGACGAAGTTCCGGACGGTGGAGAGGATCTCCTGCTGAACGTCCGTGAGCCCGTCGGTCTGCGCCAGCCTGCCCATCGTCATTCCTTCCCGCGCGGCTCGGGACGGCCCGGCTGCTCGCCGCCGCGCTCCTTGATGTAGGTGGCGGTGGGCACCATCACCTTGCGGCGGAAGACGCACACCACGGTGCCGTCCTGCTTGAAGCCGCGGGTCTCGACGTACACCACGCCCCGGTCGGGCCGGGAGCGGGAGGGCGTCTTGTCCAGCACGGTGGTCTCGCCGTAGATGGTGTCGCCGTGGAAGGTGGGGGCGATGTGCTTGAGCGACTCCACCTCCAGGTTGGCGATGGCCTTGCCGGAGACGTCCGGCACGGACATGCCCAGCAGCAGCGAGTAGATGTAGTTGCCCACCACCACGTTCTTGCCGAAGTCCGTGGTCTCCTCCGCGTAGTGGGAGTCCATGTGCAGCGGGTGGTGGTTCATGGTGAGCAGACAGAAGAGGTGGTCGTCGTACTCGGTGACCGTCTTGCCCGGCCAGTGCTTATAGACGTCCCCGACGGTGAACTCTTCGTAAGTGCGGCCGAATTGCATCGTTTCCTCCGGAACGGCAGGGGTGGGCGGCGCGGCTACGCCGACGGGGGCTCGAACTTGCTGGTCCGCTGGAGCCCGGCCGCGCGGCCCTTGCCCGCGATCACCAGGGCCATCTTGCGGCTGGCCTCGTCGATCATCTCGTCGCCGAGCATCGCGGAGCCCTTGGCGCCGCCCTCCTTGGAGGTGAAGTACTCGTAGGCGTCCAGGATCAGCTCGGCGTGGTCGTAGTCCTCCTGGCTGGGGGAGAAGACCTCGTTGGAGACCTCCACCTGGCCGGGGTGCAGCACCCACTTGCCGTCGAAGCCCAGCGCGGCGGCGCGCTCGGCCACCGCCCGGTAGCCGTCCACGTTGCGGATCTGGAGGTAGGGGCCGTCGATCGCCTGGAGGTCGTTGGCGCGGGCGGCCATCAGGATGCGCATCAGGATGTAGTGGTAGGCGTCGGCCGGGTAGCCGGGGGGCTGCTCGCCGACGACCAGGGACTTCATGTTGATGGAGGCCATGAAGTCGGCCGGGCCGAAGATGATCGTCTCCAGGCGCGGGGAGGCGGCGGCGATGGCGTCGACGTTCACCAGGCCCTTGGCGTTCTCGATCTGCGCCTCGATGCCGATGCGGCCCACCTCGAAGCCCATGGTGGTCTCGATCTGGGTGAGCAGCAGGTCCAGGGCGACGATCTGCTCGGCGTCCTGCACCTTCGGCAGCATGATGCAGTCGAGGTTGGGGCCGGCGCCCTCCACGACGGTGATCACGTCGCGGTAGGTCCAGTGCGTGGTCCAGTCGTTGACGCGCACCACCCGGGTCTTGCCCGTCCAGTCGCCCTCGTTGAGGAACTGCACCACCGTGTGCCGGGCGCCCTCCTTGGCGATGGGGGCGCAGGCGTCCTCCAGGTCGAGGAAGACCTGGTCGGCGGGCAGGCCCTGGGCCTTCTCCAGGAAGCGCGGGTTGCTGCCCGGCACGGCCAGGCAGGAACGCCGCGCGCGCTGCGCGCGGGTGGTGGTGCTCATGACGGGACCTCCAGGGGATCGAGCTTGTGGGCGGTGCGGATCTCGTTGACGATACGGCCGATGATGTCCGTGATGCCGAAGTCCTTCGGGGTGAAGACCGCGGCGACGCCGGCGGCGCGCAGCTCGGCGGCGTCGGCGGCCGGGATGATGCCGCCGACCACGACCGGGATGTCGCCCGCGCCCGCGGCGCGCAGCCGCTCCAGCACGTCGGGCACCAGCTCGGCGTGGGAGCCGGAGAGGATGGACAGGCCGACGCAGTGCACGTCCTCGGCGACGGCGGCGGAGACGATCTGCTCCGGCGTGAGCCGGATGCCCTGGTAGATCACCTCGAAGCCGGCGTCCCTGGCCCGCACCGCGATCTGCTCGGCGCCGTTGCTGTGGCCGTCCAGGCCGGGCTTGCCGACCAGCAGCCGCAGGCGGCCCGTCCCGAGCTGCTCGGCGGTGGCGGCGGCCGAGCGGCGGACCCCGGCCAGGTGCCCGCCCTCCTCGGCGGCCACGGCCACCGGGGCGCCGCTGACGCCGGTGGGCGCGCGGTACTCGCCGAAGACCTCGCGCAGGGCCCCGGCCCACTCGCCGGTGTTGACGCCCGCGCGGGCGCAGGCGAGGGAGGGGTTCATGAGGTTACCGGTGCCCTCGGCCACCCGCTTCAGCTCGTCGAGGGCGGCGCGGACGGCCGTCTCGTCGCGCTCGGCCCGCCAGCGCTTCAGGGCCTCCACGACGCGGGCCTCGTTCTCCGGGTCCACGGTCATGATCGCCGTGTCCAGGTCGGCGGTCAGCGGGCTGGGCTCGGTGGAGGTGTAGCTGTTGACCCCGACGATCTTCTCCTCGCCGGACTCGATGCGGGCCCGGCGGCGGGCGTGCGAGGCGACCAGCTCGGACTTCAGGTAGCCCGAGGCGACGGCCGCCATGGTGCCGCCCATCTCCTCGATCCGCTTCATCTCCGCCAGCGAGGCCTCGACCAGCTCGCCGGTGCGGGCCTCGATCACGTGGCTGCCGTTGAAGATGTCCTCGTACTCCAGCAGGTCGCTCTCCTCCGCGAGCACCTGCTGGATGCGCAGCGACCACTGCTGGTCCCAGGGCCGGGGCAGGCCCAGCGCCTCGTTCCAGGCGGGGAGCTGGACGGCCCGGGCGCGGGCGTCCCGGGAGAGGGTGACGGCCAGCATCTCCAGCACGATGCGCTGGACGTTGTTCTCGGGCTGGGCCTCGGTCAGCCCCAGGGAGTTGACCTGGACGCCGTAGCGGAAACGCCGCTGCTTGGGGTTGTCGATGCCGTACCGCTCGCGGGTCACCCGGTCCCAGATCTGGGTGAACGCCCGCATTTTGCACATCTCCTCGACGAAGCGGACGCCCGCGTTGACGAAGAAGGAGATGCGGGCCACCACGTCGCCCAGGCGCTCGGGCGCGATCCGGCCCGAGTCGCGGACCGCGTCCAGCACCGTGATGGCGGTGGACATGGCGTAGGCGATCTCCTGGACCGGGGTGGCCCCGGCCTCCTGGAGGTGGTAGCTGCAGATGTTGATCGGGTTCCACTTGGGGATGTGGTTGACCGCGTAGGTGATGGTGTCGGTGATCAGCCGCAGGGAGGGCTCGGGCGGGAAGACGTACGTCCCGCGCGAGAGGTACTCCTTGACGATGTCGTTCTGCGTGGTGCCCTGGAGCAGCGCCGGGTCGGCGCCCTGCTCCTCGGCGGCCGTGCGGTAGAGCGCCAGCAGCCACATGGCCGTGGCGTTGATCGTCATGGAGGTGTTCATGCGGTCCAGGGGGATGTCCTGGAAGAGACGCCGCATGTCCCCGAGGTGGGCCACCGGGACGCCGACCCGGCCGACCTCGCCGCGGGCCAGGATGTGGTCCGGGTCGTAGCCGGTCTGGGTCGGCAGGTCGAACGCCACCGACAGGCCGGTCTGGCCCTTGGCGAGGTTGCGCCGGTACAGCTCGTTGGACGCCTCGGCGGTGGAGTGGCCGGCGTAGGTCCGCATCAGCCAGGGCCGGTCGCGTTTCGCGCCCATGTCGGTCACTCGCCTTCGGGGGTCCGGAAGAGGTTGATGGCGTCGAGGTGCTTGGCCCGCAGCTCGGGGTCGCGCACGCCCAGGCCCTCGCTGGGGGCCAGTGCCAGGACGCCGACCTTGCCCTGGTGGAGGTTGCGGTGGACGTCGAACGTCGCCTGGCCGGTCTGCTCCAGGGTGTACACCTTGGAGAGGGTGGGGTGGATCTTGCCCTTGGCGATGAGGCGGTTGGCCTCGTACGCCTCGCGGTAGTTGGCGAAGTGCGAGCCGATGATGCGCTTGAGGGACATCCACAGGTAGCGGTTGTCGTACTCGTGCCGGTAGCCGGAGGTGGAGGCGCAGGTGACGATGGTGCCGCCCTTGCGGGTGACGTAGACGCTGGCGCCGAAGGTCTCGCGGCCGGGGTGCTCGAAGACGATGTCCACGTCCTCGCCGCCGGTCAGCTCGCGGATGCGCTTGCCGAACCGCTTCCACTCGCGCGGGTCCTGGGTGTTCTCGTCCTTCCAGAACCGGTAGCCCTCGGCGTTGCGGTCGATGATCGCCTCGGCGCCCATCTTCCGGCAGATCTCGGCCTTCTCGGGGGAGGAGACCACGCAGATCGGGGTGGCGCCGCCGGCGAGGGCGAACTGGGTGGCGTAGGAGCCCAGGCCGCCGCTGGCGCCCCAGATGAGGACGTTGTCGCCCTGCTTCATGCCGGCGCCGTTGCGGGAGACGAGCTGCCGGTAGGCGGTGGAGTTCACCAGGCCGGGGGCGGCGGCCTCCTCCCAGGTGAGGTGGCGGGGCTTGGGCATCAGCTGGTTGGTCTTGACCAGGGCTATCTCGGCCAGGCCGCCGAAGTTGGTCTCGAAGCCCCAGATGCGCTGCTCGGGGTCGAGCATGGTGTCGCTGTGGCCGTCGGGGGACTCCAGCTCCACGGACAGGCAGTGCGCGACGACCTCGTCGCCCGGCTTCCAGGCGTTGACGCCCGCGCCGGTGCGCAGGACGACGCCGGCCAGGTCGGAGCCGATGATGTGGTACGGCAGGTCGTGGCGCTTGGTCAGCGGGGAGAGGCGGCCGTAGCGCTCCAGGAAGCCGAAGGTGGAGACCGGCTCGAAGATCGAGGTCCACACCGAGTTGTAGTTGACCGAGCTGGCCATCACGGCGACCAGGGCCTCGCCCGGGCCCAGCTCCGGCACGGGGACCTCGTCCAGGTGCAGGGAGCGGCGCGGGTCCTTGTCCCGGGTGGTGAGGCCTTCGAACATCCCGGCCTCGTCCTTGTGCACGGTCACGGCCCGGTAGGACTCGGGCAGCGGGAGCGCGGCGAAGTCCTCGCGCTTGCTGTCCGAGGAGTCAAGGGCGTTGATGGCGTCGAGGATTTCCTTCATTGGGGGTGCCTCCGAACACAGGGAACGACAAATACAGATCGGCAGGAGCTGCTGAGCCGTCGGTCCGGCGGCGGTACGGAGGGGCCGCGCGGTGGCGCGGCCGTCCTGGTGACGCAAGGCATCCCCGGCGCCCGCAGAATGCGGTGGGACTGCGCCGTGGACACCCTCACGGTATGGCACGCCGTGCCAGCTGACAAGACACTCGGTGCCGAAAATTTCACGCATTTGTCATGGAGACGGACACCTATGAGGTGTCTCACGTTGCCGCCGCGTGACACGGGAGGCTCCGAGCCGGCGGGCGCGGGGGCGGGCGCGCGTCGGGCAGCGGCGGCGGAACGCTAGCGCTGCGGCTGGTGCAGCGCCTCCTCGATCGTGCGCATGACCTCGCTCAGCGGCGCGTCGGTGCGCGCCACCGTCACCAGCACCTCGCCGCGCGGCGAGGCGACGGCGGCCGGGGCCGCGGCGGCGATCGCCGGCAGGGTGCCGAAGGTGCGCCGGACGATGGCGAAGGCGTGGTCCAGCTCGCGTTCCACGTCCCCGTGCCCGTCGGCGCGCAGCCAGCGGCGCAGCACGTGGTTGTGGGCGGTGACCACGGCCCCGGCGGCCACCTCGGCCAGCAGTGGCTGGTCGCCGTTGTGGGAGTGCTCGTCGAACTGGCCCAGCAGGTACCGGGTGAAGAGGCGCTCGTAGCGGGCCACGGAGGCGATCTCCCGCTCCCGCAGGGCCGGGACCTCGCGGGTGAGCTTGTACCGCTGCACCGACACGGCCGGGGAGGCCGCGTACATCCGCATGACCTCCTTGATGCCCCGGCAGACCGTGTCGATCGGGTTCTCGTGGGCGGGGGCGGCGTCCAGGACGGACTCCGCGCGCACCAGCGTGTCGTCGTGGTCCGGGAAGATCGCCTCCTCCTTGGAGCGGAAGTGGCGGAAGAAGGTGCGCCGGGCGACCCCGGCGGCGGCGGCGATCTCGTCCACCGTCGTGGCCTCGTACCCCTTGGTGGCGAACAGCTCCATCGCCGCGGCGGCGAGCTGACGGCGCACCTTCAGGCGCTGGGACGTGGCCTGCGGACGGGTGGAGTTCATGGACCGAACGTACTGCATGCGTCACACATCCCCTGCGCGGGTCAGTTGATCTTCCGTGCCCGCCGGCCCGGCCGGGCCGGCGGGCACGGGCAGGGCTCAACGGCGGGCGTACTCGTGGAAGCCGCGGCCGGTCTTGCGGCCCAGGAGTCCGGCCTCCACCAGCTGCCGCAGCAGCGGCGCGGGCGCGAGCGAGGCGTCGCGGAACTCCCGGTGCAGGACGTCCTCGATGGCCAGCGAGACGTCGAGGCCGACCACGTCCAGGAGCTCGAAGGGCCCCATGGGGTAGCCGCCGCCGAGCTTCATGGCCGTGTCGATGGCCTCCGGCGTGGCGTAGTGCTCCTGCACCATTTTGACCGCGTTGTTCAGGTACGGGAAGAGCAGCGCGTTCACGATGAAGCCCGCGCGGTCGCGGCAGTCCACCGGGTGCTTGCGGATGGTGCGGCACACCGACCGGACGGTGGCGTGCACGTCGTCGGCGGTCAGCACGGTGCGGACCACCTCGACCAGCTTCATCGCCGGGGCCGGGTTGAAGAAGTGCATGCCGATGACGTCCTGCGGGCGCGAGGTGGCGCGGGCGCAGGCGATCACGGGCAGCGAGGAGGTGGTGGTGGCCAGCACCGCGCCCGGCCGCACCAGGCGGTCCAGGGTCGCGAACAGCTCGCGCTTGACCGGCAGTTGCTCGGCCACGGCCTCCACGACCAGGTTGACGTCCGCCAGCTCGTCCAGCGATCCGGCCGGAACGATCCTGGCCAGCGCCGCGTCGCGGTCGCCCGAGGTGAGGCGGCCCTTCTTGACCTGCCGGCCCAGCGAGGCGGCGATCCGGTCGAGGGCGGCCAGCGCCTTCTGCTGCCCGCGGGCGGTGAGGACCACGGGGTAGCCGGCGGCGGCGAAGACCTCCGCGATGCCGGAGGCCATGGTGCCCGAGCCGATCACGCCGACCGCGGCCACCGGGCGCGGCTCGGCCGTCACCTGCTGCTCGTCCGGGGTCAGGTCGTCGGGGACCACCACGGAGCTGTTGGGCCCCTCGTAGGTGTAGAAGCCTCGCCCGGACTTGCGGCCGGTCATCCCGGCCTCGGTGAGCTGGCCCAGCACGGGGGCGGGGGCGTGCAGCCGGTCGCCGGAGCGCTCGTACATCGCCTCCAGCACGGTGCGGGCGGTGTCCACGCCGATGAGGTCCAGGACGGCCAGGGGGCCCATGGGCAGCCCGCAGCCCAGGCGCATCGCCGCGTCGATGTCCTCGCGGGTGGCGTACTGCGCCTCCCACATCGCGGCGGCCTGGTTGAGGTAGCCGAACAGCAGGCCGTCGGCGACCAGTCCGGCCCGGTCGCCGGCCGGCAGCGGCTCCTTGCCCAGGTCGCGGGCGAGCGCGGTGACCTGCGCGACGGCCTCGGGGGAGGTGAGCACCGAGGAGCCGACCTCGGCCAGCTTCATCACCGGCACGGGGTGGAAGAAGTGCAGGCCCAGCACGCGCTCGGGGTGCGCGGTCTCGGCGGCGAGCTTGGTCACCGGCAGGGCGTTGGTGCCCGTGGCGAGGATGGCGGTCGGCTTGACGATGTCGTCGAGCGCGGTGAAGACGGCGAGCTTGAGCGCGTAGTCCTCGGGGACCACCTCGATGACCAGGTCGGCCTGGGCGGCCGTGCGCAGGTCGGCGGAGACGCGGACGCGGCTGAGGATGTCCGCCTGCTGCTGCGCGGTCAGGCGCTGCTTGGCGACGGACCTGGCGACCGCGGCCTCGATGGCCGACAGGGAGCGCTGGGCTATCTCTTCGCTGACGTCGATGCCGATGACCTCTCGCCCCGAGCGGGCGAGGACCTCGGCGATGCCGGTGCCCATGGTGCCGAGGCCGACGACGGCGACGGTGGGCAGGACGGGGAAGGCTGCGGGCGCGGCGGACTGATCCATCACGGACTCCATGAGGGTGACGACGATGTCGACTCTTCGCGTCGACTTCAGCCTCGGCCGGCCCTGTCCCGGGGCCTGCCGTATCGGTGTCGTACGGGGAATGCCGGACCGACGGCATTCCGACGGCTGCGTCACCAAACCGCCTGAGCGGGGTACCGCTCTGATGAGCAGGCTAACTCGGCGGTAACTAGCGCGCCAGACCCTGGGCATCGCCTTTTCGTATGTCGCCTGTCACACGGGGAGCGCCGTCCCGGTGGGGCCCTCGCGCCGCGGGTCCCGCTCCGGCGGCGCACGTCACGCGGGTGAACGGACCGCCCGCCCGGATTGCCCGGCGCCCGGCGGGCGGGGGCCACGGTACTCCCGGCGGGCCCCCCGGGCCCGCTCTTCTGAGCGGAATGGTCCCGGGCGCGCCCGGACCCGCCGGGCGGGGCGGGGCCCGGGAGGGCCCGCTCAGATGAGCGGGCCCGGTGCGTGGCCAGGAGTGCCCCCCGTGCGAGCGCGCCCGAGGGCTGCTCAACGCCAGGGGCCGGGGCCGGCGTCCGGCTCAGCCGGCGGGGGCCGACGCGCGCGGGGCGGCTCAGCCGGCGCGGGCCGGGGTGCGCTGCGCCGGGACCAGGGAAGGGAGAGCGTTCCCCGCGGGGGCCGCGACGCCCGCGACAGCGGCCTCCTCGGCCGGGCCGGGGGGCGTGGCGCCCCGGACGTCCTCGTCCGCGGGCGGGGCCGCGGGGTCCGTGCCGGGTGCGGTCTCGCGCGCCGCGCGGCTCGCCTCCGCGACGAGGCGGGCGCGGGCGGGGGAGAGGTCGAGGTTGACCAGGACGGCGGGGACGGCGACGGCGACCATCACGTGGTGCAGGAAGACCGAGAGCCGCTGCGGCAGGTCGCGGTAGTCGCTCATCGCCTGCGACATCATCTGGAGCCCGGCGAAGGAGCCGACGCACAGCTCGGCCACCTCGGCCGGGTTCACGTGCGGCATCAGCTCACCCTGGAGCCGGGCGGCCTCCAGCAGCGCGAGGTTGTGCTCGCTCCACGCGCGGAACGGCCCGCGCCGGTCGAGGTCCCTGGCCTGCTGGTCCAGCGTCAGCCGCACGCTTGCCCGCACCAGCGCGTCCGTGCGCAGCCGCTCGGTCAGCAGCATCCCGGTGTCGATCATCTCCTGGAGCCTGAACGGCTGCTGAGGGACCGTCAGGTCTTTGCGCTGCTCCAGCAGGATGTTGCGGGCCAGCTCCTCCTTGGAGGGGAAGTGGAAGTACAGCGCGCCCTTGGTGACGCCCGCGGCCCGCAGGATCTCCGTGATGGTCGCGCCCTGGTACCCCTCGCGCTCGAAGACGAGCGCCGCCGCCTCCAGAATCCTGCGGCGGGTGCGGATCGCCCGCTCCTGCTTCGCCACCGTGCCTCCCCCCGTGCGTGCGCGGCCCCCGAGGAAACCGCCGCGCCCGTATCGTAGCGCCGCCCGGGCGACGAGCGCCGGGACCCGGGGCGCGGGTCCCGGCGCCGGGGCGGGCCGTTCGGTCCGCCGGGTTCGCCACGGCGGCGGCCCGCTCGCGGGCCGGCCCGCCGCCCCCGGCGTTCGCGGAGGTGGCGTCGCCCCGGGCTCCCGCCCCCGGCCGGCGGCGGGAGACCAGCAGCGCCGGGAGCAGGGCCAGCGCCAGCAGCGCCACGGGCCAGGCGTACGTCCCGGCGAAGGCGTCCGCCACCCGCGAGGCCGGGAGCGCCGCGGCGGCCTCGGCCGGGCCGCCCTCTCCCGCCAGCCGCCGGGCGAGGACCAGCGAGACCAGGGCGGTGCCGACCGAGGTGGCGATCTGGGAGTTGATGTTCAACGCCGTGGAGCCGGCCGGGACCTCTTCCGGCGGCAGCTCACGGGTGGCGGCCGTCATCGCCGGCATCAGCGTCGTGCCCACGCCCAGGCCCATCACGAACGGGATGACGGCGGCCAGGGCCGGGGTGTAGCCGGTGATCACCCACTGGAGGGTGGACAGGGGCGCGTCGAGGTCCCGGGAGAGCGTGCTGAGGGCCACGTGGACCACCGTCACGTCCAGGACCACCATGATCATGCCCAGGACGACCACGGTCAGGAGGGGAGCGTTGCCCCCGCGGGGAGTGTCGGACGCGGCGCTTCCCCCTCAGGCGCCGTAGGGGCGGTCGGCGCGGGCCTCGCGCAGGGCGTGGGCCCACCAGGAGAGCTGGTTCAGCAGCGCGGTGGCCGCGTCGTTGGGCCCCTTGGGGTCCACCGGGCGGCCCTCCCGGTCGAAGCGCTCCCAGGCCATGTGGAAGCTGACGGTGTCCCGGATGGTGACGGTGTGCAGCTCGGCGAAGATGTGCCGCAGGTGCTCCACGGCGCGCAGGCCGCCGGAGATGCCGCCGTAGGAGACGAAGCCGACGGGCTTGGCGTGCCACTCCACGTTGTGCCAGTCGATAAGGTTCTTCAGCGAGGCGGGGATGGAGTGGTTGTACTCGGGGGTGACGACGACGAACGCCTCGGCCTGGGCGAGTTGGGCGGCCACGGAGGCGCGGGGCGTCGCGCCGCCGGGCCCGCCGGGCTCGTCCGCCTCCCCGGCCCCCGGGCCGAAGCCGACCGGGAGGGGGTGTTCGGCGGTGTCGATCAGCCGCACGTCCAGGCCGCCGTGCTCGCGGGCCCGTCCGGCGAACCACTCCGCGACGACCGGGCCGAAGCGGCCGTCGCGGACGCTGCCGAGGATGACGGCCAGGCGCAGGGGGCGGGCGGGCCCGGCGGCCGGGGCGGGCGCGGGGGCCTGGACGGACGCCTGGGTCTGAGCGGACATGGCGGAACCTCCGGTTCGGGGTGGCGCCGCACCCGGTGTGCGGCGACGGGGACCAGCGTTCAACTTCAAGCGAGGTTGAGGTCAAGTCCCGCCCGCCGGGCCTTCCCGGCGCGCCCTCCGGCGCACCGCCCCGCCTGCGTTCCGCCTGCGTCCGGCGTGCCTCCCGCCCCGGCGGGAAAAGATCACTCCGCCGGACTCCGTCCCTGACCCGCGGCGCCCCGTGCGCCTACGATGGGCCGCAGCCCGCCACGCGCCACGGCACGAAGGGGAGCCTCATGTCTGCCGAGTCCGCCGCCTCCGCCGGCACCTCCGGCTGGAGCAGCCTGCCAGCGGGGTTCCTGGCCCCCGGGCCGCCCTCGATCCTCGACTTCCTCGCGCGGCACATCCCGGACGCGCTGCCCTCCCGCGAGCACACGCCCGCCGCCAAGGGCGCCGCCGCGGCCGTTCCGCACGGCACCACGATCGTCGCCGCCACCTACGCCGACGGCGTCCTGATGGCTGGGGACCGCCGCATCACCATGGGCAACCTCATCGCCAACCGCGACGCCGAGAAGGTCTTCGCCGCCGACGAGCACACGGCGCTCGGCATCTCCGGCACGGTCGGCTTCGCCGCGGAGATGGTGCGGCTCTTCCGGCTGGAGCTGGAGCACTACGAGAAGGTCGAGACCGTCCCGCTCTCCCTCCCCGGCAAGGTCAACCGCCTCACCCGCATGATCCGCGAGCACCTGCCGCTGGCCATGCAGGGCCTGGGCGTCATCCCCCTCTTCGCGGGCTGGGACACCGCCGCGGGCCGCGGCCGGATCTTCTCCTTCGACATCACCGGCGCGCACCACGAGGAGCACGGCTTCGCCGCCACCGGCTCCGGTTCGCCCTTCGCCCACGCCGCCCTCAAGAAGCTCCACCGGCCCGGCCTCGGCGCCCGGGAGGCCACGGCCGCCGCGATCCAGGCCCTCTACGACGCCGCCGACGACGACTCCGCCACCGGCGGCCCCGACCCCGTGCGGCGCACCTGGCCGCTGATCGTCCTGATCACCGCCGAGGGCCTGGTCCGGCTCACCGACGAGGAGGCCGCGGAGGCGTCCCGCGCGGTCCTCGCCCAGCGCGGCGAACGGCCGGACGGGCCGGGCGCGGGCCCGCTGTGAGCGCGCCGGGCGGCCCGGCCGCCGCCGGGGGCGCGGCGGGGATCGCCGCGGTGCTGTGGGACATCGACGACACGCTCTTCGACTACTCGGGCACCGACCGGGCCGCCGCGCTGCGCCACTTCGGGGCCGAGGGCCTGCTGGGCCGCTTCCCGACCGCCGAGCACGCCGTGGAGCGCTGGCGCGAGCTGATGGAGTTCCACTACGCCCGCTACCTCACGGGCGAGCTGACCTTCGAGGAGCAACGCCGGGCGCGGGCGCGGGCGTTCCTCCTGGAGGCGGGGGCCGCCCCGGCCGGCGCGGCTTCGGACGACGGCCCGCCGCGGCCGTTGACCGACGCCGAGGCGGACGCCTGGTTCGAGCGCTACGGCGCCCACCGCCGCGTCGAGTCCGGCCTCTTCCCCGACGTGCTGCCCGCGCTGGCCGCCCTCACCCCCGGCTACCGGCACGGCCTGCTCTCCAACTCCGACACGGACCACCAGGAGGGCACCCTTCGCTCGCTGGGCATCCGCGACCGCTTCGAGGTGCTGCTGTGCTCCTCGCAGCTGGGCCACGCCAAGCCCGCGCCCGAGGCGTTCCTCGCCGCGTGCGAGGCCCTGGGCCTGCCGCCGGGCTCGGTCGCCTACGTCGGCGACCGCCCCGACGTGGACGCCGCGGCGGCCGACGCGGCCGGCCTCCACGGCATCTGGCTCGACCGCGCCGCCACCCTCCCCCCCCCCCCGGGCGTCCGCCGCATCACGGGCCTGACCGCCCTCCCGGACCTCCTGCGTACCCTGCCCGCCGGCCGCTGAACGTCCCGCCACCGAACGGGACAACGCCCGTAGGCTGCCCTGCACCGGGTCGGCCGACGCTGTGACGCCGGCCGACCCGGCTCGCCTCAGTCCGCGTAGAGAAGGTTTTGCTGCTCTCCGTACACAGCTACCCGGACATCGCTTTCGGCGTTTGTCTCCCACTGACCGAACGACTCGGCGACCAAGCGGGCCGGTTCCGCTTCGGTGTGGTCGGTCGCCAGGAAAGCCAGGCCGGAAGGTGTCGACCAGTCGCCCGCGACCGAGGTGACGTGACCGTCCACGGCCTCGATCTGCTCGGGGGTTCCCTCCAGCCGGACCCGGATGTACCGCATTTTCGAGAAGTACCACGCACCCCTGCGCAACCTGTGACCGAGGACGGGGCGGCCGAACGGGCTGCTACCAGCCCACGGCGTGCTGCCGCGTTGCTGACTTCGCTTGTGATCAACGCGGGTTTCGGTGTCCTTGCGTACTGGCCTTTCATGTTCACACGGGCTTATCTCATCAATTTTCCGCTCGCGGACCTGGGATTCACTTCGCGAGAACCGACCGTCTCAGACGGGCCCCTGCCCTGGTTGCTGCTGATTGCCGTGACCGCGGTACCCGTGGCGGGTCTCTGCTGCCTCGCCAATGCGGCGGTCCTTCGGCTTTCACGCCTGCGGAGGAGCGGCTACCTGGCTTTTTCAGCCGGAGTCCTTCTCGCCGTAGCGGGCCTAACCGCCTGCCTTATATGAAGCCGGGTCGGCAGGTCCCACGACCACGAAGAGAGGAATTTGGAGCAATGTCCCACCATGATTGGCGCGGTCATGGCATTACGCGGCGAACCATCGTCCAGGGCTGCGGGGTGGTCGGCGCCGTTTGGGGGGCTCAGGCAGTGCTGTCCGCAACGGCGACCGCGGCCTCGCGCAGCCGGAGCGCGGTTGGCGGCCGGGGCATGGCAGGCCGCATCGAGCGGTTGCGCGTGGGAAGGCAAAGTCAGAATGGCTGGGAATTAGAGTATGAGGCAGACGCCGGCGGCGGGATCTGGTCCACGCCCGCACTGTTCGGAGAGGTGAAGGCAGCACTCTGGCTGGGGGATGCCACGACGGTACTGGCGCACGTCGTGCGCCGATACCACTATGAGATAGCGCCACTTGAGCCGGGTGATGTCGTCGGCTTCATAAGACCGTCGAATACCATGCGGGCGCACGAGACCAACCACGCATCGGGCACAGCGGTCGATATCCGGCCCGCCTGGTATCCTGCGGACGCCCGCGGCGGCTTGTTCCCGCTCCAACTCACCTCTCTTCGCCGGATCCTGAACGATTGCAGAGGCGTGGTGTCCTGGGGTGGAGACTTTCCTGCCGCTGCCGAGTCCCACTTCCAGATCAATGTGATGCCCGGGGATTCCGTGCTGGCTGACCTCGCCGCACAAATCAGGCGGCAGGCGCGGGAGCCCGGAGTGCGTGCCGGGCCCTTCGTACTTGACGTCACGCATTCCGCGAGGCGGACGTCAGCCACGGGGGAGCTGCCAGCGGGTGAAGAGGAGTTCGCCCAGGGTCGCGGGGCGGGCGCGGCGGGCCGCGTCGCGGTCCTCGGGGTCCAGGGTGGCGAAGTCGACGGCCGTCAGCGGGGTGCCCAGGGCGCGGGCGTCCAGCACGCGCAGGCCGTACCAGCCGAACACCTCGGACCAGGGCGGCGGTTCGCGGAACTCCAGCCGCGCGGCGGCCGGGAAGGGCGGCGGCGCGGTGAAGGCCACCAGCCCGCCGCGCGGCCGGCAGATCACCCGGTGGCGCAGCCCGCGCTTCCGGTCGCCCATCGCGGCGGCGTGAAAGGCGGCCACGCGCGCCGCCTCGGTCAACTCGTAGAAGGTCACGCCCGGAGTGCGCCGGGCGGCCTCGTGACACGCCGTCCGGAACGACCCGAGCACCGACTCGGCCGCCACCGCCGTCACCCCCTCGTCTCGCGAAAAGCGTAGGGCACACGGCCGGTCACGCCCCGTCCGGGGACCCCCTTCGCGCCCGGCGCGCGCGGCGTGCGCTCCCCGCGCTCGCACGCACACCCCAGGCCCGCCCACAACCGCGCGGACTCGGCCGGAATACCTCGGAGTTCACGCGGCGGTATCGCCCCCGGGCGCCGGCGGCCATAGCCTGAACGACGTGGGCGGAGCGAGCGCGTGGGGTGGCGAGTGGTGGCCGCGGATGTGCCCGTGGGGCGGCTGCGCCGCTGCCCCCTGCGGGGCGGCGGGAACGGCGGGCGGGCGGCCCGAGTGGGCGAAGGGCCGCGCCTGCGGGCGCCGCGCCCCGGCCGACCCGCACGCGGAACGCGCCTGCGGCACGCGCCGCGTTCGGCTCGACAGCACGGAACGCGGACCCAGGCGCCGCTGCTGCCGCCGCGACTCGACCTGAGCCGTCGGTGGCGTGTGGCCGCCGCGCGCGGCTGACGCACCGGCAGGGCGGAGCGCGGGCCCCGGCGTGGGGTGCTCCGCCGTGACTCGACGCGAGTCGTCTGCGTGGCGCCCGGGGCAGCGTGAGCCCCCGGCGCGCGGAGCGGCCGGGAAGCTCGGCGCCGCGTGTGCGGGGCGGCGGCGGGCCGCCCGGTGTTCCGGCGCCCGTGTGTGAGGGGCGTGAGCCGGCCCCTGTGCGCCCGCGGGGCGCGCGCAGCGGCGTACGCGCCTCAGAGCAGCGTGAGTTGCGTCGCCCCCGGCGTGGGCCGCGGGGTGTCCTCCGGCGCGTCGAGCGCCTCCGGCGGCCGGCGGTGGGCGCCGGGGCGGGCGGCCGGGCCCATGCCGTACTCGGCGGCCAGTTCGTGCACCTGCCCGGTGATCCGGCGCTGGTACCAGCGGGGCGCGTAGGCGCCCTCCGCGTACAGCGCCCGGTAGCGCCGGACCAGACGCGGGTGGTGCGCGGCCAGCCAGCTCATGAACCACTCCCGCGCGCCGGGCCTCAGATGGAGCGCGAGGGGCGTGACGGAACGGGCGCCCGCCGCCGCGATGGCCCGCACGGTGGCGCGCAACTGCTCGGGGGAGTCGCTGAGGTAGGGGATGACCGGCGCCATCAGGACGCCGCACGGGATGCCGTGGTCGGTCAGCGCCCGCACCACCCCCAGCCGCCGCTCGGGCGCCGGGGCCCCGGGCTCGACGGTGCGCCACAGCGCCGTGTCCACGAAGCCCACGGAGACGGAGATCCCGACCTCGGTGACGGCCGCGGCCTGCCGCAGCAGGTCCAGGTCCCGCAGGATCAGCGTGCCCTTGGTGAGGATCGAGAAGGGGTTGGCGTAGTCGCGCAGCGCCCCGATGACGCCGGGCATCAGGCCGTAGCGCCCCTCCGCCCGCTGGTAGCAGTCGACGTTCGTGCCCATGGCGACGTGCTCGCCGCGCCAGCGCCGGGCGCCCAGCTCGCGGCGCAGCAGCTCGGGGGCGTTGACCTTGACGACGATCTGGGTGTCGAAGCCCGTGCCGGTGTCCAGGTCCAGGTAGCTGTGCGTCTTGCGGGCGAAGCAGTAGACGCAGGCGTGGGTGCAGCCCCGGTACGGGTTGACCGTCCATTCGAACGGCATCCGCGAGGAGCCGGGCACCCGGTTCACGATCGAGCGGGCGCGCACCTCGTGGAAGGTGATGCCGCGGAACTCCGGGGTGTCGAACGTCCGGCTGACGACGTCGGTGCCGAAGAGGGCGGGAGCCGCCGCCGGGGTGCCTTCGCTCAGGTTCGTCCAGCGCATGGTGGTGCCTCCTCGGTGCCGTCGTGCGTTAATAGAACACACGTTCGGAGGAGTCGGTGTCAAGCGCCTCCCCCGGCCCGGTAGCGTGGGCAGCCACGTCAGGCGGGCAGAAGCGGAGGTGCGGGATGGCGCTGGTGGAGGCCGTGGCGCGGCGGGACATCGAGGCCGGAGCGGACGCGGTGTATGCGGCGCTGGCGGACTACCGGGAGACGCACGGGCGGCTGCTGCCCGAGCAGTTCACGGCCTACGAGGTCCGCGAGGGCGGCGAGGGCGCGGGAACGGTGGTCTTCCTGCGGCTCCAGGCCACGTCCAAGCGCGTGCGCGAGTGCCTGCTCGACGTCACCGAGCCCGGCGAGCGCACCCTGGTGGAGACGGACCGGAACTCCACGCTGACCACGACCTGGACCGTGCGGGAGAACGGCGCGGGCGGCGCCCGGGCCGAGGTCCGCACCACCTGGCAGGGTGCGGGCGGCGTGGGCGGGGTGTTCGAGCGGATCTTCGCGCCCCGGGGGCTCGCCGCGATCTACGACCGGCTCCTGGCCAACCTCGCCGCCGAGCTGGAGCCGGCCCGAGGGGCCTGAACGCCCTGACCCAACGGCCGGGGTGAACGCCCGCGGCGAACGCCCCGGGCCAACGCCCGCGGTGCACGCGCGCGGCCGAACGCCCGCCGCGGGCGTTCGGCCACAGGCGTCGCCGCCCCGGCCGTCACGGCCGCCGGCGCGCGGTCAGCGCCTGAGGTGGACGCCGGGACCGGCGTTCTCCGGCAGGGCGAAGTCCTCGCGCAGCTCCAGTTGCCGCGTGTAGTCCCCGTCGCCCAGCCGCCGGTAGGGCAGCGGCTCCTCTCCGAACAGCCCCCGCAGCCGCGCCCGGTAGTCCCCGGCCACGCGCGGGAAGTCCGCCTCGCCCAGCCCCGCCGCGTCGTACACGGCGAACGGCTCCAGCACCTCCATGCCGGTGTAGAAGAACAGCCCGTGCTGGAGCGGGAAGAGCACGTCGTGCAGCGAGCCGTGGATGCCGCGCGCGGAGAACGAGGGCGCGCCCGCGCCGATCGTCACCGACACCAGCGCCCGGCGGCCCGCCAGCCGCCCGTCGCCGTAGTGCGGCCAGCGGCCGGTCGTCCCGTACCCGAACCCGGCCGTGAAGACCCGGTCGATCCAGCCCTTGAGGAGCGCCGGCACCCCGAACCACCACAGCGGGAACTGGAGGATCACCGCGTCCGCCCACAGCAGCTTCTCCTGCTCGGCCGTGACGTCCGCCGTCAGCGCCCCGCCCGCGGTGGCGCGTTCGGAGGCCGCCATCACGTCCAGCCGGTCGGCCGGGTCGTGTGCGGGGAAGTCGTCCGCGTCCACGCCCGCCTTCCACTTCATCGCGTACAGGTCCGAGGTGCGCACCCGGTGGCCCGCCGCGCCCAGCTCGCCGGCGGCGAGGGCCGCCAGCGCGGCGTTCAGGGAGCGGCGCTCGGGGTGGGCGCTCACGATCAGCACGTTCTTGCCGGTGGTGTCTTCAGTGGTCATGGGTCCAGTTGTGCCAGGCCCGCGCGGGCGCGGCCAGAACCCGCCCCGGCCTGCGGACGGGCGGTCCTGGTACTGCCAGGGCCACGCATACTGGAGGCCATGGACCGCGGTGACGGGATGAACGGCCTCAACGGCTCGCAGGGCCTCAATGGCTCGCACGGCGTCGACGGCACGGAAGCCCGGGACGGCGCCGCCCCCTGGGACAACGGCCGGGAACTGGGCGGCTACCTGCGCTCCCGCCGGGCGCGGGTGGCCCCCGAGAGCGCCGGCATCGGCACGCCCGGCGGGCGCCGCCGCCGGGTGCGCGGCCTGCGCCGCGAGGAGCTGGCCCAGCTCGCGGGCATCAGCGTGGACTACTACGTCCGCCTGGAGCAGGGCCGCGCCACCCAGCCCTCCGGGGAGGTGCTCGACGCGCTCGCCCGGGCGTTGCGCCTCGGCGAGACCGAGCGGGAGCACCTGGCCAGGCTGGCGGCGGGCCGCGCCCGGCGCCCGCCCGCCCGCCCCTCGGGCCCGGTCAGGCCGGAGCTGCGGCGGGTGCTGGACGGGATGCCGGGCCTGCCGGCCGTGGTGGTGGACGAGCGGCTGGACGTCCTGGCGTGGAACCGGCTGGGCGGCGAGCTGTACTGCTGCGGAACGGCCGGGGAGGGCGCCGACGCGGGGCCTCCCAACCTCGCCCGCTTCCTCTTCCTCGACCCGCGCGCCCCCGAGCGCTACCCCGACCTCGAACTGCGCCGGGGCGAGGCCGTGGCCATGCTCCGCCTCGCCCTCGGCCGCTACCCCGGCGACCCGCCGCTGGAGGGGCTGGTGGCCGGACTCACCGCCCACAGCGAGGAGTTCCGCCGGATCTGGGCGGCCGGGGACGTGCTGCGCTGCGGCTCGGGCAGCAAGCGCTTCCGCCACCCGGAGGCCGGCGTCCTGGAGCTGGACTACGAAACGCTGCACCTCCCGCCGCTGGAGGGCCGGGTCGCCCAGCAGGTGTACGTCTTCAGCGCCCCCGAGGGCAGCCCGGCCGAGGAGGCCCTGCGCCTGCTGGCCGAGCGCACCGCGGCCCTCGACCCCTGCGGAGCGTGACCCCGGCGGCTCAGGCCGGGGCCGGGCCGAAGTCGTAGCGTTCCGGCAGGGGTTGCTCGCTCAGGCGGGACCAGGTCTCGGCCAGGGCCGTGTCGCCGGGGCGGGCGTCGGGCAGCTCGATGCCCTCCTCGAGCAGCGCGCGGGCCGCCGCCGCGTCGCCCGCGGCGAGGAGGACGCGGGCGTGCAGCAGCCGCATCCGCCCGGAGGCGCGTACGGACCCGGGGAGCCGGCCGTGCAGGGCCTCGGCGTCCCGGGGCCGCCCGGCGGCCAGCAGCGCGGGGATGGCCTCGCGGGCCAGGGCGGCCAGCGCGGGCAGCGGCGTCCCCGGGGTGTCCAGCGCCAGCAGCGTCGCGTCCAGGGCGTGGGCGGCGGCGTGCCCGGGGTGCCCGTCGGCAGCCTCGGCCACGGCCAGGCAGCGCAGCGCCCACGGGCCGCGCGTGGCGGCCAGGGACCGCTCCCAGCTCCGGCGCGCCTGGGCCAGGTCCCCGGCGTGCCACTGGGCGACGCCGAGGTGGTAGTCGGTGAGGGGGCCGCCGGGGGCGATCTCCAGGCGTTCGCGCCAGGCGGGGGCGACGAGGCTGGGGCCGGGCGGCTGGGCGGGGACCCGGTCGCGCGGCGCCTCGGGGAAGCGGCCGGTGGTCAGCAGGGCCAGCCAGGGCGCCTGCTCGGGGCCGAGCCCGGCCGGGTCGAAGGGCGTGCCGGGCAGTTCCCTCCCGCCGCGCGCGGCGGTCTCCAGCGCGCCCCAGCCGCTGCCGGCGTGCAGCGGCTCCTTCGGGTCGTGGTCGGCGCAGCGCAGCCAGGCCTCGTGCGCGGCCTCCAGGGCGGCGGGCGGCAGGGCGGCGGCCAGGCGCGCGGCGGCGTGGTCGCGGGCGCGGCCCCAGTCCCCGGCGTGGACGAAGGACGGGTCGGCCTCCAGGGGCCCGAACGCCTCGACCCAGGCCGCCTCCTCGCCGGGGCCCAGCGGCAGGTGCTCGCGGGCGGTGCGCGTCAGGCCGGCGCGGAGCACGGCGTGACCGGGGGCGTTCCCCTCGCCGGTCAGCCAGCGCTGCCAGCGGCGCCCGGCGGGCCCGGAGCCCCAGGCGGTCAGGGCGCGCCCGCGCAGGGCGGCGGTGGAGGCGTGGGCCAGGCCGGTGCCGTCGGCGTTCAGGGCGGCGATCCACGGCCTGGCGCCGTCCGGCAGCGCGAACGGGTGCTCCCCGGCGGCCTGTTCGCGCCCGGGGTACCCCTGCCCCGCGCCCGGGGGCGCCCCGGCGGGGGCCAGGACGCGGGTGCCGGCGTGCTCGGGGACGGCGATCGCGGTCCACCAGGAGAGGGGGGCGGGGGCGGGCGTCCGGTGCGGGTTGCGGACGCGGATGCCGGCGTGGAGGAAGTCCGAGCCGTCCGGAAGCCACAGGTCGACCTGGAAGGGGGTGTCCCGCAGCCGCTCCCACTCCCACAGCCGCAGCATCGGCCCGCCGCCGGGGCCGGGAACGACGGCGGCGTGCACGGGGGCCCAGTCCAGCGCGCCGCGCCCGCCGGAGCCGGGGTGCCAGGAGATGCCGCCGGCCAGCCCGGCGCCGTTGAGGGCCAGGGCGGCGGGGCGCAGCACGGGGTTGGTCCACAGCAGCTCGCGGCCGGTGGGCTTGTGGCGCAGGGAGTGGATGCGGGCGCCGAGGCCGGGCAGGACGGTGACGCGCAGCCGGTCGTTCTCCAGCACCAGCGCGGGGACCTCGGCGCGGGCCAGGCGGCGGCCGTAGCCGTCGAGGAGGCGCGCGGGCAGCGCGCCGGAGGGCGGGAGCGGGCGGGCGCGGCGGGCCATCCGGCGGGCCGCGTGCGGCAGGGGCGGGCGCGGCTCCAGCGGCGGGAGGGGTTTCTCCGGACCGAGCGGCGCGGCGGGCAGGGACAGGGTGCTGCGGCGTATCGTGGTCGCGCTGGGTGCTGCCATCGCTGCCTCCGCTTCCTCGCGGCTTCCGTGCGGCCCGGGCGCCGCCGGTCCGACGGCGGCGCGTGACCACCATGGAACAGAACGCGGCCACCGGGGGCAACAGCACAACCGGCCACGGCCGTTGACCCCCCGGCGGCGGAACCCGGCGCCGGCCCCTGGCCGTTCGCCCTAGCCGGGCTCCGGGCCCAGGTGGATCGGGTTGGTCCAGGCGCGTTCCCCGGCCGCGTCCTCCACGGTGACGCGGCAGTAGCCCCGCCCGAACATCGCCACGGGCAGGGAGACTTCCGTCAGCGCCTCCCCCTCGGCCACCCGCGCCCCCGGCACGCCGCCGGTGAGCAGCACCTTGCGCACCGGCGAGGAGCGCACCGTGACCAGCCCGCCCTCCAGCCGGACCTCGCGCAGCTCGGGCCCGGTGCTGGCGTAGTAGTGCCCGGCCTTCAGGGCCGCCAGCAGCGCCTCCGGGGCGAGGGATTCGGCGCGCACCTGCACCCAGGCCGCGCGGCCGGGCGGGTCCTGGGGCTGGAAGTGCGCGTCGTCGGCGGCGTAGGCGCCCAGCCGGTGCCCCCGCGCGAGCAGGAGGTCGGTGAGGTGCCAGCTGTCCCCCCGGTCCTCGCGGGCGGAGAGGTCGTTGTGGACCTCCACGGCGTGGGCCGCGTCCAGGGATTCGGCGTCGGCCAGAGTGAGCAGCGAGGCGGCCGGGTGCGCCAAGCCGATGAACGCCCCCGCCGCCCGCGCGCGGCGGGCCAGCTCCGGCCCGGTCTCCCCGGGCCCGGGCGGCGCGAAGCCGAGCGGAAGGCCGACGGCGAGGATGTGCCACTCGGAGGAGAACTCCGTGCGCGGCGCGTGTAATTCGGCCCCGAGCAGGGTGGTGAAGCCGGGCGTGCGCAGCGGCCGGGTGTCGGTGAGCGGGAAGCCGTACGCGGCGCGGAAGTGGTCGGTGATGGCGAGGAAGTCGTAGCCGGCCTCCCGGTAGAGGCGGGCGGCCTCCTCCGGGGGAAGGGCCCCGTCGGAGCGGTCGGAGTGGGTGTGCAGGTTGCCGCGCCAGAAGCGGCCGGGCCGGTTGAACGGCAGGTCGATCACGCGTGCCCCTCGTCGGTCGGGTGCCGTTCGGCCGGCGGACCGTCCGGGCCGCGGGCGGGCCGGGCGGCCCGCCCCGGCGGACCCCCGCCTCCGCAGCATGATCTCCCGGCGGGGCCTCGCGGCGGAGGGCCCCGGCGCCTTCGGGCTCGTCCTAGCGGCGGCGGGCGAGGTACATGCCGCACAGGGCGCCGATGAGGGCGGTGCCCAGGAGGGCCAGGTAGAGCGGCATGGTCACCTCGGGGACGAGGAGGCGGATGCGCGTCCTGCGGGTGTTCTCGAAGATGAAGACCAGGGTGAGCACGGCGATGGCGGCGACGCCTATCCGGAGGGGGGTCCAGAAGCGGGCGGCGCGGCTGGTGCCGGCGGGGCGGACCTTCGTGGTGCTTTTGGTGCTTTTCGTCTCATAGGCCATGGTTCCAGGATGCGAGCGCGCCCCCTCGCCCGCACCTCGCGGGCGAGGGGGCGCGCGGAGCGGCCCCGTGGGGTCTAGGCGTAGACGCGGCCCACGAACTGCGCGATCTTCTCGTCGCTGAGGTGGTGGGCGATGTCGGCCTCGCTGATCATGCCGACCAGGCGCTTGTCCTCGTCGATGACGGGAAGCCGCCGGATCTGGTGCGTCTCCATCTGGTCCAGCACGTCGTCCACCGAGGCGCCGGTGGAGATCCAGCGCGGGGTGCCCTTGGCCAGCTCGCCGGCCGTGACGCGGGACGGGTCGTGGCCGGCGGCCACGCACTCGACGACGATGTCGCGGTCCGTGAGGATGCCGCACATCCGCTCGTTGACGTCGCTCACCGGGAGCGCGCCGACGTTCGTCTCGCGCATCACCTGTGCGGCGCGGTCCAGGGTCTCGGTCGCGGGGATCCACTGAGCTCCGGGATTCATGATGTCCGCGGCGGTGGTCATGGAACTTCCTCCTCCGATCGGGTCAGTCTCATCCTCCGCAGCCATCCTCCTCCCGACCATCCGCGTGCGCCATTCGGGTGAGGGCGGGGGCGAAACGGACCCGCGGGCAAGGGGGCCGGCCGAGCCCGGGGCGTTCACTCGCCCGTCGCGCCGTCCGCAAGCTCCCGCGCGATGTCCAGGTGCCCGGCGTGGCGGGCGTACTCCTGGAGCAGGTGGAAGAGGATCCAGCCCAGCGTCGGGGCCTCCGCCTCGCTCTGGAAGCGGCCCCGGGCCACGGGCGCGCGGGCGGCCAGCGGCACGTCCGCCACGATCTCGCGGGAACGCCCGACCTGGTCCTGGTAGCGCCGGATCACCTCGGAGGCGGGCATCCCCCCGGGCACCGCCCACCGGCCCTCCTCCCAGTCGGCCCAGGGGTCGGGCAGCTCCTCGCCGAGGAAGCCCCACACCAGCCAGCGCCGCTCCACGTGCGCCAGGTGCCACAGCAGCTCCAGCGGGCTCCAGCCGGTCGGCAGCCGCGAGCGGCGCAGCTCCTCCTCGTCCAGGCCCTCCAGCTTCTCCAGGACCGTGGCCCGGTAGTACTCCAGGTACTCCAGCAGCAGGCGCTGCGGGTCGCTGAGGGTGGGCGCGGGCTCGGCGCGGCTCGGCGTGCTCATGGCTCCAGCATCCCAGCGGACCCCTCGCCGCGCCCCTCCCGGCCGCCCCGGGCGTTGCCCCCGCTCGGGTCAGGACCGGCTCCGGTCAGCTCCAGCTCCGGGGCGTCCTCCCGCTCGATCCCGAACACCGCCAGATACAAGGCGAGTTCGGCCTCCACCGCCCGCCGGATGGTGGCGGCGCGGCGGAAGCCGTGGCCCTCGCCCTCGAAGGTGAGGCAGGCGTGCGGAACGCCGCGCCCGGCCACCGCCGCGGGCAGCCGCGCGGCCTGCTCGGGCGGGCAGACCGCGTCGTCCAGGCCCTGGAGCAGCAGGAAGGGCACGGCCACGCGGGCTGCGTGCGTGAGCGGGGAACGCTCCCGGTACAGGCCTGGGACCTCCCCGGGCGGCCCGATCAGCCATTCCAGGTAGTGGGACTCGAAGTCGTGCGTGCCGCCGTCCGCCCAGCCGGCCAGGTCGATCACCGGGTACCGGATCGCCGCGCAGGCGTAGACCCCGGCCGCCGCCGGGGAGACCAGCGAGCAGGCCGCCGTCCAGCCGCCCGCGCTGCCGCCGCGGATCGCCAGCCGGGCCGGGTCGGCCGCGCCCTCCGCGGCCAGGGCCCGCGCCACGGCCGCGCAGTCCTCCACGTCCACCACGCCCCAGGCCCCCCGCAGCCGCTCCCGGTAGGCGCGGCCCCAGCCGGTGGAGCCGCCGTAGTCCACCTGGGCCACGCCGAGGCCGCGCGAGGTGAAGTAGGCGATCTCCAGGTCGAGAACGCCCGTGCTGCGGGAGGTCGGGCCGCCGTGCGCCCAGATCACGTACGGCGGCGCCGCGCCCGGCGGGCCCACGGCGCGGGGGTGGCGCGGCGGGTGGAGGCGGGCGTGGACCTCCCGGCCGCCGGGCCCGGCGAAGACCCGCTCCTCGGGCACGGGGTAGTAGGCCGGATCCACGGCGTCCCGGTGCTCCTCGCCCACCACCCGGCAGCGGCCGGTGGCGGTGTCCAGGGTCACCACCTCCCAGCCCCGGCCCGGGGCGGCTGCCACGCCCGTGACCCGGCCGCCCCGGACGGCGAGGGTGGGCGCCCACTCCGTCCACGGCCCCGGCGCGTCGGCCACCTCCCCGCTCACCGGATCGAGCACGCCCAGGCGGGAGGCGCCCCGCCCGCGCAGGACCGCGACCGTGCCGTCCGCCAGCGGCGCGAACCAGCGCGATCCCAGCTCCCACAGCGGCCCCGCGCACTCCTCCTCCCGGGCCCCGCCCACCGGCTCGGCCGCGCCCGTATCCGCGCAGACGCGGTGCAGGTTCCACCAGCCCGTGCGGTCGGTGGCGGCCAGCAGCGTGCCGTCCGGCGCCCACTCGGCCTGCGCCACGGCCTCCCCGGGGCCGCCCGCCACCGTCCGGACCCCGCTCAGCGCGGGGGAGAGGCCCGCGCCCACCTCGGCCAGCTTCAGCTCGGTGCCCTCCCACGGCATCCGCGGGTGGTCCCAGGCCAGCCAGGCCGCGCGCCGCCCGTCGGGGGACAGGCGCGGCCCGGTGACGAAGCGGTGGCGCGGGCCGTCCAGCGGGCGCACCGCCGCGCGGTCCCGCGCCGCCGAGCCGTCCAGCGGAACGGCCGCGGGCATCCGCCGCACGTCACCCGGCCGCTCGCCCGTGAACTCCTCCAGCACGCACCAGACCTCGCCGGCCTGCGCGACCACCACCGGGTCGCACCAGCGCAGGCCGCCGCCGACCCGGGAGGGCGGGGTCAGCGGCCGGGGAACGGCGGGCCCGGCGCCCGGCGCGTCCGGCTCGAAGGCGTACAGCCGCTGGTCCGCGAAGTGCGCGAAGACGATCAGCGGCCCCTCGCCCTCCCGGGCCAGGCCCGCCCACGGGCGCCCGCCGTACTCCATCACGCGGCTGCGGACGTTCCACGGCGGCGGCAGCACCGGCTCCGGCGCGCCGCCGTCGGGCCTCAGCCGCACCAGGGCCCGGCGGCCCCCCTCGCCGGGCCGGGGCGCGGTCCACCACAGCTCCTCGCCGACGGCGCCGACCCACTCCGGGCGGCCGTGGCGCTCGGCGACCAGCGCGGCGTCCACGGGCGAGGGCCACGTGCCGTAGGGGGCGCGGACCGGCTCGGTCATGCTCCGCTCCCGGCGGTCACAGGGCGCGCAGGGCGCGGTCGAGGACGCGGGTGCCGAAGTGCAGGGCGTCCACGGGAACGCGCTCGTCCACGCCGTGGAACATCGCGGAGTAGTCGAAGCCCGGCGGCAGGCGCAGCGGCATGAAGCCGTAGCCGGTGACGCCCAGGCGGGAGAACTGCTTGGCGTCGGTGCCCCCGGCCATGCAGTACGGGACGACGTGCGCCTCGGGGTCGAAGTGCAGCAGGGCCTCGCGGAGCGCGGAGAACGCCGGCCCGTCCACCGGGGCCTGGAGCGGGCCCTGGTGGTGGCGGTAGGACCACTCCACGTCCGGGCCGGTCAGCAGGTCGAGCGTTGTCTCGAACTCCTCCTCGCCGCCGGGCAGCACCCGGCCGTCCACCTGGGCGGTGGCGCTGCCGGGGATGACGTTCACCTTGTACCCGGCGTCCAGAACGGTGGGGTTGGCGCTGTTGCGGACGGTCGGGGCGACCAGGGCGGCGGCCGGGCCGAGGGCCTCCAGCAGCCGGTCCACCTCCGCGTCGGCCGGGGCGTCCAGGTTGGGCAGCGGCAGGCCGTAGAGGGCGGCCAGGCCCGCCAGGGCCTCCTTGACGGTCGGGCTCAGCCGCACCGGCCAGGCGTGCTCACCGATGCGGGTGACGGCGGCCGAGAGGCGGGTGACGGCGTTCTCACGGTTGATGCGCGAGCCGTGCCCGGCCCGGCCGCGGGCGGTCAGCGCCAGCCAGGCCGTGCCGCGCTCCCCGGCGCCCACCGGGTAGATGCGGCGGCCGTCGCCGGGGTGGAAGGTGTACGCGCCGGACTCGCCGATCGCCTCGGTGCAGCCCTCGAACAGCTCGGGGTGGGTGTCGGCCAGGAAGGCGGCGCCGAACTCCGCGGTGTCCTCCTCGTCCGCGGTGAACGCCAGCACCACGTCGCGCCGGGGGCGCACGCCGGCGCGGGCCCAGGCGCGGACCACGGCCAGCACCATCGCGTCGGAGTCCTTCATGTCCACGGCGCCGCGCCCCCAGACCACCCCGTCGCGCACCTCGCCGGAGAACGGGTGCACCCGCCACTCGCCCGCGTCGGCCGGGACCACGTCCAGGTGGCCGTGGACCAGCAGGGCGGGGGCCGAGGGGTCGCTGCCCGCGACGCGGGCGACCACGTTGGTGCGGCCCGGGGCCTTCTCCAGCAGCAGCGGGTCCAGCCCGGCGCCGGCCAGGGCCCCGGCCACGTACTCGGCGGCGGCGCGCTCGGAGCCCTCGCCGCCGCCCCGGTTGGTGGTGTCGATCCGGATCAGCTCGGAGGTGAAGCGCACCGCCTCCTCCAGCGCGGTGTCGTCCACGGGCGTCGGCCCTTCGGTCCGCGTTCCGGTCGCCTGGTCAGCCATACCACTCCTCCACGGCGGCGGACACCACGGTGGTGACCGCCTTGAAGCACCGGATTCCCTCGTACATGTCCGGCGCGGTGTACGCCACCCGGCGCGGCGCGGTCTGCTCGACGCCCGGGACCACGGTGGCCGCGCCCGCCAGGTGCTCGGCGTCGAACTCGATCTCCACGCGCCGGGGGCGCGGCGGCTCCGGCTCGCGCCGTCCGGCCAGGGCCGCGCCCCTCGCGGCGGCGGCGCGGATGTCGGCCGCGGTGCGCGCGGGCGTGCGGCAGACGGCCGCGTACCGGGAGACGTAGTCCTTGACGGCGACGGCCGGGGCCTCGGGGGCGTAGCCGCGGGCGTCCGCGCAGGTGCGGTCGTCGCCGGTCACCAGCACCACGGGCGTTCCGAACTCGGCGGCCACCAGGGCGTTGAGCAGGCCCTCGCCCGCGCGGACGCCGTCCACGAAGACGCCGGTGAGGGAGTTGCCCAGGTAGGTGTGGGCCAGGACGCCCTCCTCGCCGGCGCCCGTGTGGTAGGCGAGGAACGCGATGCCGTCCACGTCGCCGCGCTGCACGCCCTCGACCATCGACAGTTCCTTGTGGCGGCCGGTCAGCAGCTCGGCGCGGTCGTCGAGCTGTTCGAGCAGCAGGTTGCGCATCGTCATGTGCGCCTCGTTGACCAGGACCGAGGTGGCGCCGCCGTCGAAGAAGCCGGCGACCGCGGCGTTCACGTCCGAGGTCAGCAGCGGCCGGCAGCGCTCCCAGCCCGGCGTGCCCGGCAGGCAGTCCCCGGGCCAGGTGACCCCCGTGGCGCCCTCCATGTCCGCCGAGATCAGGATCCGCGTCATGTCGCGACGCTACCCGCTCCGGCGGCGGCCGACCCGGGGAGCGGGCCCGGGCCGGGGCCGTTCAGGCGTCGTCCAGCCCTCGCCCGGGCGTCGTTCAGGCGTCCCCGCGCGGGTCGCGCGGGCGGTCGGCCAGCCGCAGCAGCATCGTGTCTGCCTCGTCGCCCGCGCCGCGGCCCACGGTGACGAAGCCCAGACGCTCGTAGAGGCGGGCGGCGGGGTTGCCGTCGTCCACGCTGAGGCTGATCCGCTCCACGCCCGCCTCCTCGGCCCGGCGCAGCAGCGCGTTCAGCAGCCGCGGGCCCAGGCCCCGGCCGCGGTGCGCCGGCTCGATGGCGACGGCCAGCTCGGGAACGTCCGGCGCCACGAAGCCGTCGCCGGGCGCCTCGGCCGTGAAGCGGCGCGCCCAGGCGGCGCCGGCCGGCTCGCCCGCCGCGTCCTCGGCGACGACGCCGAGGTCGCCCGGCCGCGGCCAGCCCTCGACGTAGACCGCCAGCGCCGGGTCGGCCAGGGCCTGCTCCCGGGTGTACTCCTCCTCGCCCCAGTTCAGCGCCGCGAGCAGCATCCGGGTCAGGAACTCCGCGTCGCCGGGCGTCGCTTCCCTGATGCGCGTGATCGTCTCGCTCCCCACGGGGGCGAACCTAACCCGTTGCCGGCGTGGGCGCGACCGGATACAGGGGGAGGGGGCGGCCGGGCGGGAGCGCCTGGCGCATGGGGGCGAGCGGCTGGGCGATGGCCCAGGGAGCGGCGCCCGCGTTGACTTGCGGCATGGCACTTCTCGCAGCGATCGCGGCGGCCCTGACCCTCCTTGCGGCGGCGGCCATGACCGGCGTCTTCTTCTCGTTCTCGGTGGCGGTGATGCCCGGCCTGGACGCGGCCGGGCCCGTGGAGTCCGTCCGGGCGATGCAGGGCATCAACGACAAGATTCTCAACCCCCTGTTCCTGACCACCTTCGTGGGCGTGCCGCTGGCGGCGGCGGCCACCGGCGTGCTCCTGCTGGTGCTCGGGCACCGGGCGGCCGGGCTGGCGTTCCTGGCCGCGGCGGCGGCGTACGCGCTGGGCGCGTTCCTGCCCACCGCGGCCGTCAACGTCCCGCTGAACGACACCCTGGCCGCGCTCGGCGGCGTGGACGACCCGGCGCGGGCCGCCGAGGCGTGGGCCGCGTACGCCCCGCGCTGGACCCGCTGGAACTCGCTGCGGGCCGCCTTCAGCGCGGTCACCCTCCTGCTCGCCGCGCTCGGCGCCTGGCTGTGGGGCCGGTCGGCGGCGAACTGAAGCCGGGCGGGCCCGAGCCTCAGGGCGCCGTGCAGCGGACCTCGCCGTGCAGGACGGTGAACCAGGCGTCCTCGCGCTCGCCCCACGCGCGCCAGGCGTCCGCCATCCGCCGCAGGTCGGCCGTTGTCGCGTGGCCGCCGTCCACGGCGTGCCGGGCGTACTCCGAGCCGGTGGTGCGGTCGGCCCACAGCCCGCTCCACCAGGCGCGGTCCTCCGGGGTGGCGAAGCACCACACCGAGGCGGAGGGCCGGACCTCGGCGAACCCGGCCTCGCGCGCCCAGGACAGCAGGCGGCGCCCGGCGTCCGGCTCCCCGCCGCAGGCGCGGGCCACCCGGCGGTACAGCGCCGGCCACTCGTCCAGGCCCGGCACCCGGGGGAACCAGGTCATCGCCGCGTAGTCCGCGTCGCGCGCCGCGACCAGCCCGCCGGACCGCGTGACCCGCCGCATCTCCCGCAGCGCCCCCACCGGGTCGGGGACGTGCTGGAGCACCTGGTGGGCGTGGACGACGTCGAAGGCGCCGTCGGCGAAGTCCAGCGCGTGCACGTCGGCGGCGGCGAAGCGCACGCCGCCCAGGCCGCGGGAGGCGGCTTCCTCGCGGGCCGCGGACAGGATCGCGGGCTCGCGGTCCACGGCCGTGACCGGGCCCGGCGCGACCCGGGCGGCCAGGTCGGCGGTCAGCGTGCCGGGGCCGCAGCCGACGTCCAGCAGGGACAGGCCCGGGCGCAGCTCGGGCAGCAGGTAGGCGGCGGAGTTCTCGGCGGTCCGCCAGCGGTGGGAACGCAGCACCGACTCGTGGTGCCCGTGCGTGTAGACGGCTTCCTCAGGCATGCCGCCAGCCTGTCCTCGTCTCGCATTCTGGTCAATATCGTTCCACCATGCGGACTTCCTCACCGGATCGGCCGAGCCGCCGGGCCGTCTGATTGCGGGCGCGCCCCGGCCCGCGCGTGCTGGTGGGAGCGGCAGCGCACCGGGCGGGCGAGAGGGGAGCCGATGACGGACCGGGCCGAACGGCAGGGGCCGGCGCCGGCCGAGCCGCGCCCGCTGTACGAGCGGCGCGCCTGGCCGCGCAGCTTCGCGGACCGCCTCGGCGCGCCCCTGCCCGGCCCGCTGACGTGGCTGCGCGCGGCCCGGGGCGGCGCCCTGCGGCCCCCCGCCGCGGCCCTGCGCGCCACCGCGCACCTGCCGTTCGAGCCCGGCCCGCTGCCGCCGGGGGACGCGGACACCCTCGCGCTGACCTGGGCCGGGCACGCCAGCTTCGTGCTGCGGGTGGGCGGGCTGACCGTGCTGACCGACCCGGTCTGGTCGCGCCGCATCCTGGCCACGCCCGCGCGGATCACGCCGGTCGGGGTGGCCTGGGATGACCTGCCGCCGGTGGACGCCGTGGTCATCTCGCACAACCACTACGACCACCTCGACTGGCCCACCCTCAAGCGGCTGCCGCGCGCCACGCCGCTGTTCGTCCCGGCCGGGCTCGGCGCCTGGTGCCGCCGCCGGGGCCTGCGCCGGGTGACCGAGCTGGACTGGTGGGAGGCGGCCGAGCTGCCCGCGCGGGGGGCGCGCGGCGCCGTCCGCTTCGACTTCGTGCCCGCCCACCACTGGTCCAAGCGGACGCTGACCGACTCCTGCCGCTCGCTGTGGGGCGGCTGGGTCCTGACCGACCCGGCCGGGCGGCGGGTCTACTTCGCGGGGGACTCCGGCTACGGGCACTGGTTCGCGGAGATCGGCGCGCGCTTCCCCGGCATCGACGTGGCCCTGCTGCCGATCGGCGCCTACGACCCGCCCTGGCTCCAGCAGGCCGTGCACACCGACCCCGAGGAGGCGGTCCGCGCCTGCCGGGACCTGGGCGCGGCGCGGATGGCGCCGATGCACTGGGCCACCTTCCTGCTCTCCGCCGAGCCCCCGGAGGAGCCGCTGACCCGGGTCCGCGCCGCCTGGCGCGCGGCGGGCCTGCCGCCCGAGGCCCTGTGGGACCTCCCGGTGGGCGGCTCCCGCGTCCTCGGCCCCGAACGGCCCTCCCGGTGACGGCCGTTCAGCCCGGCGGGCGCCCGTCCGCCGGAGCGGCCGGGGGCGGCGGCGGGCGCAGCCGGCGCCAGACCACCGGGGCCGCGGCGACGATCACCGTCAGGGCGACGGCCGCGGCCACGCCCTGCCAGGGGTGCGGGAACAGCGCCCCGCCCAGCGTCCCCAGGAGCTGGTACGTCGCCGCCCAGCCCAGGACCGCGGGCAGGTTCCCGCGCAGGTAGACCGGAAGCGGCATCCGCGCCAGCAGGCAGGCCAGCATCACCGGGATCCGCCCGCCCGGCAGCAGCCGGGAGACCAGCAGCACCGCGCTGCCGTGCCGCGCCAGCCGGTCCTGCGCGCGGGCCAGCGGCTCGGGCGCCACCTGCCCGCGCATCCGGTCCAGCAGGCGCGAACCGTTGCGCGAACGCACGCCGCGCGCGCCCACCGCGTACAGCGCGGCGTCTCCGCCGAAGGCCGCCGCCGCGGACACCGCGAGCACCATCAGCGAGGAGAACACCGGGTCGCTGTGGTGGAACGCCACCGCCGCGGCCGAACTCACCACCGCGCCCGTCGGCACCACCGGCACCAGTGCCCCCAGCAGCACCAGGAGGAACAGCGACGGATACCCGATCGCCTGCTGCGTCGACTCCGGGGAGACCGCCCCCGAGGCCGCCAGCGCGCACTCGGCCGTCCCCACCGTCATCCGGCGGCCACCAGTCGCATGGACGCGCCGTGCGCCAGCCGGTGCACCCGCACCGCGGGCGCCACCTGAGCCGCGTGCCGCACGAACTCGTGCCCGGGGGAGTGGAACTCGTGCGGGCGCACGCCGTCCAGGCCCAGCGGCCAGTACGTCCCGTAGTGCACCGGCACCGCGCAGCGCGGCCTCAGGCGCGTCAGCGCCTCGGCGGCGCGCTCCGCGTTCAGGTGGCCCTGGCCCAGCCGCGGGCCCCAGCCGCCGACCGGCAGCAGCGCCACGTCCACGGGCCCGGCCTCCCGCGCCATCGCCTCGAAGAGGTCGGTGTCGCCCGCGTAGTACGTCCGCGCCTCCCCCTCCACCACGTAGCCCAGCGGCGCCACCCGGTGCGGCCCGAACGGCAGCCGCCGCCCGTCGTGGGCGGCCGGAACCGCCCGCACGGTCAGCCCCCCGGAGCGCACCTTCTCGCCCGGCAGCACCTCGCACACCTCCAGACGGCCCGAGGCCGCCAGGCGCCGCAGCCCCGCCACCGCCGCCAGGGCCCCGCGCGGCGCCACCACGGGCGTTCCCACGGGCAGGCGCGCGAGGGAACGCAGGTGCAGATGGTCGGCGTGCAGGTGCGAGATCAGCACGAGGTCCGCGCTGTGCGCCGCCGCCGGCGGCAGCGCGCCCCCGCGCCGGCGCAGGTGGGCGCAGCGCCGCGTGAACAGCGGGTCCGTCAGCACGGTGACCCCCGAGTCCCGCACCGTCGCCGTGGCATGCCCCCACCAGGTGACCTCGACCGCCACGCCGCACTTCCCTTCTCGCGCGCTCCCTGCGCCCCAGCATGCCAGGGCGCGCCGGGAGAGCACGCGGGCTGTGCAGAATTGCAGTCCCGCCCGGCCCGACGGCCGGGGGGCGCGGACGGACCGAGGGAAGGGCGGCGCGACGGCGGTGTGGAACTGGCGGAGGAGCGGGGCGGCCGTCCTGCGGGTGGGCGCGGTCTGGGCGGCCGGCACCGCGACCCTGGTGGCGCTCGCGCTCGTGCTGCCCGACTTCCGCCTCCAGTCCGCCGACGGCGACAGCTTCACCCGTGTCGGGCTCACCGCCGCCCTGGGCGCCGGCTGCTTCGGCCTCCTGCACGCCCTGGTGTGGCCCTGGCTGGTGCGCGCCCTGCTGCTGGTTCCGGCACTCGCCCTCGGCTCGCTGGTCTTCCTCCTCAACGGCTCGCTGCTGTGGCTGGCCCTCAGCGCGATCCCCGACGGCCGCGGCGAGGCCGGGCCGACCACCGCCGTCGTCGTGGCCGCCGTGATGTCCGTGACCTCCTCGGCCACCAGCACCTTCCTGGCCGTCCGCGACCGGGGCGCCCAGCGCCGCCGCCTGCGCCGCCTGGCCGGGTGGCGCTTCGCCCGCTCCGCCCGGGGCGTCCCCGCCGACCCGGACGCCCCGCCGCCGGGGCCCGGCATCGTCTTCCTCCAGCTCGACGGCCTGGGCCACGACGTGCTGCGCGAGGCCCTGGCGGGGGAGCGCCCGGCCATGCCCACCCTCGCGGCGCTGTGCGGCTCCACCCACCGCCTGCTGCCCTGGCGCACCGACTGGTCCAGCCAGACCGGCTCCGCCCAGCTCGCGATCCTGCACGGCAGCAACGAGGACGTTCCCGCCTTCCGCTGGTACGAGAAGGAGACCGGCGAGGTCATCGTCAGCAACCGCCCCTCCTCCGCCGCCGAGCTCCAGCGCCGCGCCGTCGCCCGCTCCGGCACGCCCGGGCTGCTGGCCCACGACGGCGCCAGCCGCGGCAACCTCTTCACCGGCGGCGCCGCCCAGGCCGCCCTCGTCCTGTCCGTCGCCGCCCGCCGCGGGCGCGACCAGCGCTCCCGGGCCGGCTACTTCGCCTACTTCTCCGACCCGGCCAACGCCGCCCGCACCGCCTGGTCCTTCACCGCCGAGATCGCTCGCGAGATCGCCCAGTCCCTGCGGGCCCGGCTGCGCGGCGAACACCCCCGCGTCGGCCGCGGCGGGCTCTACCCGCTGATCCGGGCGTTCGCCACCGTCGTGCAGCGCGACGTGGTCACCGCGGCCGTCATCGGGGACGTGCTCACCGGCCGCAGCGCCGTCTACGCCGACCTGGTCGCCTACGACGAGGTGGCCCACCACTCCGGGCCGCGAGGCCGGGACACCCGGCAGGTCCTGCGCCGCCTCGACCGCTGCGTCGCCGTCATCGCCCAGGCCACCGCCTACGCCCCCCGCCCCTACCACCTGGTGCTGCTCTCCGACCACGGCCAGAGCCACGGCGAGACCTTCCGCGCCGCCTACGGCCACTCGCTGGAGGAGCTGGTCCGCATCGGCTGCGGCCGGCCCGTGCCGCCCGAGGTCCGCCGGGGTGCCCGCCGCGAGGAGCGCACCGGCGCCGAGGCCCGCGGCACCGCCCGCGCCGCCCTGCACCGGCCCGAGCCCCCGCCCCGGCCGCCCGCCCCCGACGACACCCCGGGCCCGCGCCGGACCGCGCCCGTCGTGCTGGCCTCCGGCAACCTCGGCCTGATCTCACTGCCCGACCTGCCCGGCCGCGCCTCCCGCGAGGCCATCGAGGAGCGGTACCCGGCCCTGCTGCCCACCCTGGCCGAGCACCCCGGCGTCGGCTTCCTGCTGGTGCACGGCCAACGCCACGGGCCGGTCGTCCTGGGCGCCCGCGGCTCCGAGCACCGGCTCGCCACCGGCGAGGTGGTGGGCGCCGACCCGCTGGCCCCCTTCGGCCCGGGGGCGGCGGCGGCCGTGCGCCGCGCGGCGGCGTTCCCCCACGCGGCCGACGTGATGGTCAACTCCTCGGTCGACCCGGCCACCGGCGCGGTGCACGCCTTCGAGGACCAGATCGGCTGCCACGGCGGCCTGGGCGGCGAGCAGAGCCGGGCGTTCCTGCTCGCGCCCCTGGCCCTGTCCCCGCCCGCCGGGGAGCTGACCGGCGCCGAGTCCCTGCACCGCCTCTTCGCCCGCTGGCTGCGCGAGGCCGCGGACCGCCCGGAGCGCCGCGCGCCCGCGCCCGCGCGGCCCTAGGGTGGGCACGAACCGGGGGGCACGAGCCGTTTGGCACGAGCCGTTTGGCACGAACCGTCGCGAAGGGAGCCGCGGATGGCGACGCAGCCGCTGACCGAGCAGGAGATCGCCGAGGCCCTCAGCGGTCTGCCGGGCTGGACCCGGGAGGACGGCCGCCTCGTCCGCACCTACGGCCTGCCGGACCACCTCGCGGCCGTCGGCCTGCTGGTGCACATCGCCACCGAGCAGGAGCGCCTGAACCACCACGCCGACCTGACCCTGGGCTACGACCGCCTCGGCCTCGCGCTCAGCACCCACAGCGCCGGGGGCAGGATCACCGCGCTGGACGTCCAACTCGCCCGCCGCGTCGAGGAGATCGCCCCCGCGCACGGCGCGGCCTGAGCCCCGGGAGGCGCGCGGAACCGGACGGGGGGCCGCCTCAGTCCGTCACCTCGACCGTCACCGTGTGCCGCCCGGTCGCCCCGTCCGGCGCCGAGCCGGACACGTCCGCGGTCTGCGTCTCGCCCGAACGGTCCACCGCCCGCACCTGGAGGCGGTGGCCGCCCGGCTCGGCGTCCCAGTCCCACACCCACTGCCGCCAGGTGTCGGCCGTGTCCTCCTCGGCCAGGCGGGCGTTCCGCCACGGGCCCTCGTCCACCCGCACCTGCACCGCGTCGATGCCCGTGTGCTGCGCCCACGCCACCCCGGCCACCGGCACCCGGCCCGCCCGCAGCCGCGCCCCCGAGCGCGGGGTGTCGATCCGGGACTGCGTCTTGACGGGCGCCTGCCGGGCCCAGCCGCGCCGCACCCAGTAGGCGTCGAACGCGTCGAAGGACGTCAGCTCCAGGTCCACCAGCCACTTGCAGGCCGAGACGTAGCCGTAGAGCCCCGGCACCACCATCCGCACCGGGTAGCCGTGCTCGAACGGCAGGGGCTCGCCGTTCATCCCCACCGCGAGCAGCGCGTCGCGCCCGTCCATCACCGCCTCCACGGGCGTTCCCAGCGTCATCCCGTCCGCCGAGCGGGCCACGAGCTGGTCGGCCTCGCCGCCCGCGGAGGGCGGGCGCACCCCGGCCTCGCGCAGCAGCTCCTCCAGCCGGACGCCCAGCCAGCGGGCGTTCCCGACCAGGGTGCCGCCGACCGGGTTGGAGACGCAGGCGAGGGTGATGTCCCGCTCCACCAGCTCGCGTTCCAGCAGCCGGGCGTAGCCGATGGTCAACGGCCGGGGCACGCCGGCGCCGTGGATCCGCAGCCGCCAGGCGCGGGCGTCCAGGCGGGGGACGCGCAGGGCGGTGTCGATGCGGTAGAAGCGGTCGTTGGGCGTGAGGAACGGGCCCACGCCGTCCACGCCCAGGTCCGTGCCGGCCGGCAGCGCCCCGGCGGGGTCGTCGGGGGCGGGCAGCGTGAGGGAGGCGCGGGCCCCGGCCGCCCGCGCGGCCTCGCCGTCGTGCAGCCTGCGCCCCAGCAGCCAGGCCCCGCCGGACCCGGCGGCCACCGCCCCGGCCGAGACGAGGAACGCCCGGCGCGGGCCGGTGCCGGGAGCCTGCCCGGCGTCGGCGGCCGGGCCGGGGTCCGGCGTTCCGGCGGGTCTGGCGGCTTCCGCCGTGGCCGCCGCGTCAGCAGGGCGAAGGCCCCCGGCGGAGGCGGAGTCCGGCGCCGCGCCGGTCCCGGCCGCGGCCGGAAGGCGCCGAGCCAGGAGGGTCAGCACCACGGCCGCGGCCAGGCCCGCCGCCACGGAGGGCCACGCGTCGGAGGGCCCGCCGTCCGGACGGGTGACCGCGGCCGTGACGCCCACGAGCCCGAACAGCAGCGCCCCGGCGGCCCCGGCCCGCCGGTCGCGGGCGGCCAGCACGCCCAGGGCGGCGGCGAACAGGCCGAGCAGCGCCACGACCCCCGCCTCCAGCACCAGCTTGTCGCTGTCGCCGAAGGTGTCGATCGACCAGCGGGTGACCCCCGCCGGGGCCAGCTCGATCACCGCGTCGCCCACGGCCGTGACCGGTGCGGCCTCCCGCCGCACCGCCGCCGACACCGGCTCGCCCACCGCCAGCCCCGCCGCCGCCGCGAGCAGCCCGGCCAGGGCCCCCAGCGCCCGCCGCCCGGCCGCGCCCGCCCGTGCCGTCCTCGGAGTGTCCGTCTCCCGCGTGTCCGTCACCCCGCCATTCGACTCCACCGGCCCCCGCCGCGTCAGCGGGGAGGAGGAAACGGAACGGTGACGAACCGCCGGGCGGGGCCCGTCAGTTCCAGTCGAAGGTGTCCGGGTCGGCCGCGAACCGCGTGCCGCTGTCCATCGCCTCCAGCGCCGCCAGGTCCTCCGCGTCCAGCTCGAAGCCGAAGACGTCGGCGTTCTCCTTGATCCGGGAGGGCGTCACCGACTTGGGGATCACGATGATCCCCTGCTGGAGGTGCCAGCGCAGCACCACCTGCGCCGGGGTCCGCCCGTGCTTCTCGGCCACCGGCGTCAGCCGCTCGTCGATCAGCAGCCCCTGGCCCGAGCCCAGCGGCGAGTACGCCTCCGTGGCGATGCCCAGCTCCTCGTGGACCTCCCGGGTCTCGCGCTGCGGGAAGTAGGGGTGCAGCTCGATCTGGTTCACCGACGGGACCACGCCCGTCTCCTCCACCACCCGCCGCAGGTGCGCGGGCTTGAAGTTGGACACGCCCACGGCCCGCGCCCGGCCGGTGCGGTGCAGCTCGTCCAGGGTCCGGGCGATCGTCAGGTAGTCGTCGCGCATCGGCCGCGGCCAGTGGACGAGGTAGAGGTCGACGTGGTCCAGGCCGAGCCGGGCGAGCGAGGCGTCGAACTCCCGCAGGACGCTCTCCCGGGTCCACGTCTCCCGCGAGCTGTTCCACAGCTTCGTCGTCACGAACAGCTCCTCGCGCGGCAGCCCGGAGGCGGCCAGCGCGCGGCCGGTGCCCTCCTCGTTGCCGTAGATCGCGGCCGTGTCGATGCTCCGGTAGCCCGCGCGCAGGGCCTCGGCGACGGTGGTCTCCGCCTGGTCGTCGGGCACCTGCCACACGCCGAAGCCCAGCTGCGGCATGCTCACTCCGTTGTTCAGGGTCACGGTCGGCACATGGGGCGCGCTGCTCACGGGGTCGTCTTCCTCACGTCGGGTTCGCGGTCGCGTCCATCGTCCACGACCGGGCCCCCTAGCGCATGCGCGGCGGGGCCGCGGCGAGAATGTCCGGCGTGCGCAGACTGAGCAGGTTCCTCGACCCCTACGTCCTGGCGCTGCTCGGCACGGTGCTGCTCGCGGCGGCGCTGCCCGCCCGCGGAACGGCCGCGGAGGCCGTGGACGCCGCCACCACCGGCTTCATCGCGCTGCTGTTCTTCCTCTACGGCACCCGGCTCTCGGCCCGCGAGGCGCTGGACGGCCTGCGGCACTGGCGGCTGCACCTGACGATCCTGGCCACCACCTTCGCCCTCTTCCCGCTCTTCGGCCTGGCCGCGCGCGGCCTCGTTCCCTGGCTGCTGACCGAGGAACTGCACCACGGGCTGCTCTTTCTGTGCGTGGTGCCCTCCACCGTGCAGTCCTCCATCGCCTTCACCGCACTGGCCAGGGGCAACGTCGCCGCGGCCATCGCAGCCGGGTCCTTCTCCAGCCTGGCGGGCGTGCTGCTGACGCCCCTGCTGGCCGCGGCGCTGATCGGCAGCAGCGGCGGCTTCTCGGCCGACACGCTGCTGGGCGTCGGCGGGCAGTTGCTGCTGCCCTTCCTCGCCGGGCAGGCGCTGCGCCGCTGGACGGCCGGGTTCACCGGGCGGCACCGGCGCGCGCTGTCGCTGGTGGACCGCGGCTCGATCCTGCTGGTCGTCTACGCCGCGTTCAGCGCCGGGGTCAACGCCGGGGTGTGGGGCGAGATCAGCTGGCCGCGGCTGGTCGCGCTCTTCGGCGTGGAGGCCGCGCTGCTGGCGGCGATGCTGCTGCTGACCTGCTGGGGCGGGCGGCGGCTGGGCTTCGGGCGGAACGACCGGGTGCCGCTGGTCTTCGCGGGCGCCAACAAGTCGCTGGCGGCGGGCCTGCCCATGGCCGGCGTCATCTTTCCCGGCGGCCAGGCGGCCCTGGCGGTGCTGCCGCTGATGCTGTACCACCAGCTCCAGCTGATCGTCTGCGCCGTCCTGGCCCGCCGCTGGTCGCAGGGCCCGTCGGGGGACGCGGCGGACCGCGTCGCGCCGCAGGGGCCCGCGCCCGCGTGAGGCCCGGGGCCGCGGCCCGGCCCCGGACTGCGGCCGGACGAAGCAACGGCCACGGCCCGGGTCCGGCCACGGCCCGGGTCCGGTGACGGCCCCTGGCGGCTCGACTCCCGGCGCCGGTCCCGCGCCACCCGCTCAGCCCGCAGCCGCGGACAGGGCGACGCGGCCGGCGCCCGCGTAGACGTTCATCGACGTGCCGCGCAGGAAGCCGATCAGCGTCAGGCCCTCCTCGGCCGCCAGGTCCACCGCCAGCGCGGAGGGCGCCGAGACCGCCGCCAGCGCCGGGATGCCCGCCATCACGGCCTTCTGCACCAGCTCGAAGGAGGCGCGCCCCGAGACCATGAGCACCGCGTCGCCCAGCGGCAGCCGCCCGTCGGTCAGCGCCCGCCCGACCACCTTGTCCACCGCGTTGTGCCGCCCCACGTCCTCGCGCACGTCCAGCAGCCGCCCCCCGGCCGCGAACAGGCCCGCCGCGTGCAGCCCGCCCGTGCGGTCGAAGACCCGCTGCGCCGCGCGCAGCCGGTCCGGCAGCGCGGCCAGCACCGCCGGGTCCAGCGCCGGCCCCCCGGCCCCGGGCCGCGGCCAGCGGGCGGTGGTGCGCACCGCGTCGAGGCTGGCCTTGCCGCACACGCCGCAGGAGGAGGTGGTGTAGACGGCGCGGCGCATCCGCTCCAGCACCTCCTCGCCGGGCCCGGCCCCGGGGGCGAGGCGGACGTCGACGACGTTGAACGTGCTGTCGGGGCCGCTCTCGCCGGTGCAGTAGGCGATCCGGGCGATCTCCTCCGGCCGCGCCACCACGCCCTCGCTGACCAGGAACCCGGCGGCCAGCGCGAAGTCGTCGCCGGGGGTGCGCATGGTGACGGCGAGCCGCCGGCCGTTCACCCTGATCTCCAGCGGCTCCTCGCCGACGAGCGTGTCGGCCCGCTCGCTGACCTGCCCGGCCCTGATGCGCACGATCCTGCGGCGCTCGGTGATGCGTCCCATGGGGTCATCATGCCCCCGGGGACCGACAACGGAGTCGTCCCGTACGCCATGGAAGGGCCGGGTGTGCGGGGACGGCCCGCGCGGGAGCCACAGCAGCACCAGCGCCGTCACCGCCGCGACCACGACCGCCGCCACCCGGTAGCCCGTGCTCATCCCGTCGGTGAACGCCGCGATCCCCGCCGCGTCCGCCCCCGCCGCGATGCCGTGCCCGGCCAGCGCCGTGCCCATCGCCGCCACGCCCAGCGCGCTGCCCACCTCGCGGGCCGCGCTGTTGAGCCCCGACCCCAGGCCGCTGCGCGCGGCGGGGAGCGCGCCGACCACCGCCTGCGAGAGCGCGGGCATCGCCAGGCCCATCCCGGCGGCGATCACCAGCAGCACCCCGGCGTACGCCGCGTAGGGCGTTTCCCGGTCCACGGCCGACAGGGCCAGCAGCCCGGCCACCAGCAGGCCCATCCCCAGGCCGACGACCCGCCGCGTGCCGAACCGCCCGGCCAGCGCCACCGCCCGCCGCGCCACCGCCAGCATGCCCAGCGCCAGCGGCCCCACCGCCACGCCGGTCAGCGCGGGCGAGAAGCCCTTGACGTGCTGGAGGTACTGGGCGTTGACGAAGAAGAGCCCGAAGAGGCCGAAGAACGTCACGGCCACGCCCAGCACCCCGGCCCGCAGGGGCCGCGCCGCGAAGACCCGCGGGTCGATCAGGGGGTGCGCGGCGCGCAGCGCGTACCCGGTGAAGGCCGCCAGCACCAGGGCGGCCACGGCGAACGCCCCCAGCACCGCCGGTGCGCCCCAGCCGCGCTCCGGGCCCTCGATGACGCCGTAGAGCAGGGCCACGAAACCCAGGATCAGCAGGGCGGTCCCGGCCGGGTCGGCGTGCGCGGGGTGACGCTCGCCGCGCGGCGCGAGCCGCGCCACCAGCGCGAGCAGCAGCAGGGCCAGGGGCGCCGTGCACCAGAACAGGCCCTGCCAGGGCAGGTATTGCAACGCCAGCCCGCCCCCGAGGTTGCCCACCATGCCCGCCGCGCCGGTGGCGGCGGTCCACACCGCCACGGTCTGCGGGGCGCGGCCGGGCGCGGCGGACTGGAGGGCCAGGCTGAGCGTGGCGGGCATCATCAGGGCCGCGCCCACGCCGGTCAGGGCGCGGGCCGCGATCAGCAGGGCGGGCGTTCCGGCCAGGGCGGAGGCGGCGCAGCCGGCGGCGAGGACGCCGAGCCCTGCCAGCAGCACGCCCTTGCGGCCGAGCCGGTCGCCGAGGGCGCCCGCCGGTATCAGCAGGCAGGCGAAGACGATCACGTAGGCGTCGACGATCCACAGCAGCTCGGTGGAGGTCGGCCGCAGGTCGGCGGCTGCGGCCAGCCGCGGCACGGCCAGGTTGACGGCGGCCACCAGGCCGACGCAGAGCATCACGCAGGCGGACATCAGGACGAGGACGGCGCGCGGTCGCGCCGGGGCGACGGTCATGCGGGAACCGTAGGCAGCGGGAGACCTTACTTCAAATGCATCTTCAGCACTGGAAGGATGCATCGGGTGCATCCTTCTGCCTCGGGCCTCGACCTGAACCTGCTGACCGCGCTCGACGCGCTGCTGACGGAGGAGAGCGTCACCGGCGCCGCCCGCCGCCTGCACCTCTCCGAGCCGGCGATGAGCCGCACCCTGGGCCGCATCCGCAAGGCCCTGGGCGACCCGGTGCTGGTCCGCTCCGGCCGCCGGATGGTGCCCACCCCGCGCGCCGTCGCCCTGCGCGGCGAGGTCCGCGAGGTCCTGCGCCGCGCCCGCGGCGTCTTCGCCCCGCCCGACACCCTCGAACCGGCCACGCTGGAGCGGACGTTCACCCTGCTGGCCGACGACACCCTGCTCACCGTCATCGGCATGCGGCTGCTGGCCCGCATCCGCCGCGAGGCGCCCGGGGTGTCCCTGCGGCTGCTCCCCGAGGGCCCCGACGACAGCCACGCCCTGCGCGACGGCCGGGTGGACCTGGACCTGGGCGTGGTCACCGACGTCACTCCCGAGACCCGGGTGGAGCCGCTGTTCACCGACGACAACGCCGGCGTGGTGCGCGCCGGGCACCCGCTGCTCGACGGCCCGGTCACGCCCGGGCGCTTCGCCGCCGCCGACCACGTCACCGCCTCCCGGCGCGGCCGGCTGCGCGGCCCGATCGACGAGGCGCTGGACGCGCTCGGTCTGCGCCGCCGGGTGGTCGCCTCCGTCCCGACGCTGGCCGCCGCCCTGCTGATGACCGCCCACACCGACCTGGTCGCCCGCACCGCCCGCCGCCTGTCCGCGCTCCAGATCGAGCGCCTGGGCCTGGTGGCGTTCACCATCCCGCTGGACCTGCCGCCCGTGCCCATCTCCCAAGCGTGGCACGCCCGTTGGGACGCCGACCCCGCGCACCGCTGGCTGCGCGCCCGGATCAGGGAGATCGCCGCCGACCTCGGCGGGACGGAGGCGGCCGGGGAGGCTCCGGACGAGGGGTCCGGGGTTTTGTCCGGGTAGAGGGCGGAACGCCGGGGCCGGGTTAGCATGCGGTGTGACAATCCTGGAGGTGCTGGACGGCCTCGGCGACGCCGCCCTGGTGGTGGACCGCGACGGCACCGTCCTGGCGGCGAACGCGCAGGCCACGCGGCAGGCCGCTGCCGCCCCCGGGGACCTGGCCGGAGCCCCCGTCTGGCGGGCCGGGCCCCCCGCCGAGCTCCAGCAGCGGGCCGCCCTGGCCGCTGCCGTCCGCGGTCGCCCCGGCGGCGGCATCGTCGTCGCCTCGGGCGAACGCTGGACCGAGGTGGTCTTCCGCCCCCTGCCGCCCGCCATGGGCGAGTCGGAGGGCCCGCGCGTGCTCGTCGTCCGACGGGACGTCACCGACCGCGTGCGTGCCCAGGAGGAGGTGAAGGCGCTGCGGACCAGGCTGCTCACCGCCCAGGACCAGGAGCGCGCCTCCGTCGCCCGCGACCTGCACGACGACGTCGGGCAGAGCATGACCGCCCTGCTGATGGAGCTGCGCTCCGCCGAGGCCGCGCCCGACGAGGAGGCGCGCCTGGCCCGGCTGCGCTCCGCCACCGGCCTGGTCCGGGCCGCGATGCGCGGGCTGCGGCAGGTGCTCTACCGGCTGACCCCGCCCGCCCTGGAGACCACCCCGCTGCCCCAGGCGATCGAGGACTACGGCCGCTCCTTCGGGGCCATCGGCGGCTTCGAGGTGACGGTCGAGGTCGCCGAGCCGCCGCACCTGACGCCCGGCCGGCAGCGCGCCCTCTACCGGCTGCTCCAGGAGGGCCTGAACAACGTCGCCAAGCACGCCGCCGCCACCCGAGCCGCCGTCACCCTGAGCGTCACCCCCGGCCTGGTCGCCCTGGAGATCCGGGACGACGGGCGGGGCTTCGACCCCGGCGGCCCCCTCGCCCCCGGCGCGGGCCTCGGCCTGACCGGCATGGCCGAGCGCTTCCGCGCCCTGGGCGGAGACCTGGAGGTGGAGGCCGCCCCCGGCGCAGGGGCCCGCCTGCGCGGCACCCTGCCCGTTCCCGCAGCGCCCGAGAGGAACGCCCGATGACCGCGGCCCCCGAGCAGCCGTCCCCGCATCCGGTCCTCGTCGTGGACGACCACGCCGTGGTCCGCTCGGGCGTGGCCCGCCTGATCGACGACCACCCGGAGCTGCGGGTGGTGGCCGAGGCCGCCGACGCCGAGTCGGCCCTGGCCGCCGCCGCCCGCCACGCGCCCCGCGTCGTCGTGCTCGACCTCTCCGTGCCCGGCGGGCCAGGACCGGCCGAACGGGCCGATCCCTCGGCCGGGTTGCGCGCCATCCGCGCCCTGCGCGATCTCCCGCAGGGCGCACCCGACGTGGTCGTGCTCTCCATGCACGGCGAGCCCGCCGTGGTCCGGCAGGCCCTGGCCGCAGGGGCGGTGGGCTACGTCCTGAAGCAGTCGGTCACCTCCGAGCTGCTGGCCGCGGTCCTCGCCGCCGGGCGCGGCAGCGTCTACCTCAGCGCCGAGGTCTCCCACGTGCTGACCGCCGTGGCCGCCCCCGAGGCGCCGACGGCGGCCGGCGCGCTCTCCGCGCGCGAGCGGCAGGTCGTCGGGCTGATCGTGGAGGGGCACTCCACGCGCGAGATCGCCGCCCGCCTGGCCATCAGCCCGAAGACCGTGGAGAAGCAGCGCCGCGACGCCATGCACAAGCTGAAGGTCCCCAACGTCGCCGGCCTGGTCCGCGCCGCCCTGGAGGCGGGCATCGACGGGCCCTGAACGCCCGCGCACCGCCCACAGGAAACGGCCGCGGGGCCGCCGGTAACACCCCCGGCCCCC